>CBJMBI010000240.1:0-6249 GCA_966427955.1 uncultured Ktedonobacterales bacterium | reverse complement strand
ACGTGGACATCGTCACACGCAAGATGGCATCGTGTGGGTTAACTATTTCGGGGTCGGGCACGGTTTCTACGCAGAGATCGTTGACCCCGTTCCAACAAAGTGCTCGCATTGGGGGTATCCTCCTTAGTAGACGTGAGCGCCTGCACGGGCATGTGGATTGTGTTCAAGTGTCGGAACCTCGCCCGTCTCGGCAAGACTTTTGAAACGCCGGAGTCCTTTTTCGGCAAGGATGCGTGGTAGCATACTCAGACGTTTAGCTCTCCAATTGGCGAGTAGACCGCCCGGTCTCTCAATGCGGAAGTGGAACGTTGCCTCTGTACCCCAGTCTTTTGGTGCTGGGCGGAAACGTACTGAAACTTCGTTGGGAATCCGAGTTCCGTTAATTGACTTCCAGCGCAAGATCTCGCCAGGGCGGTCCTCCACAATCTGTGTCTCCCATTCTACATTTCGCCCAAATGGACCGCGTATTCGCCAATGCGCACGATCATGACTCACCCTCGTGACCTCGACGAAGTCTCCCATGATCTTTGAGAGACTCTCTGGCTCGCGCCAGAAACGATTGAGTTCAGTTGCTGGCTTCTCAACGGTAATTGAACGCTCTATCGTTGAGGCATCATCTGATGTTTCGCTTTCAGACTGTTTTCTATCCGCTCTGTTGATGCCAAGTATCTGGTAGAGATAACAATGCCCACTTATACCACGATAGAGCAGGATGATTGCCAGAACCATCCCACCCAGCGAACGTCGAGTTAGGCTGCGAAACAGGAGCGCCACGCCGAGCAGAGTGGAGCTTCTCTGCTCTCTTTGATTCATGTTCACCTTTGTTTTATTCACCATGTGTCTCCTTTGCCGGAGTTAGCGCTCAGGGGTGTGTACCCCGCAGCATCTGAAGGGAGTGCCAGCTTGTTCATCGATGCTAATCGATAAAGAAGACACGAATGAGTGCCTGGGAAGGATACTCATCGCTCGAAGACAAAGCCATTCTCTGTGGCTTCATTGAAGAATGGAGAAAGCGATGTATCTTGATCGACAGCAAATGATGCGAGTGACGTTTGAAGAGATCTGCCAGGGGCAAGATCCCTGGATACCTCTTGGCAATTTTATGGGTTTTTCACAAGGACGGAATATCCATACACTGTCCGGTAAACGCTACAGAATTTCAACGATGGATGGCTTGGCACAGAAGTTTTTCTTCTCTCTCTTGTAGTCAAAGGATAGGAATAACAGAGAGATTGTAGAGAAAGAAGCCTGTATCTGAAAGGTTTACTCTTTCCAGATACAGGCTTCTTTGTTTGTCTGTTCATCGTCTTGGGATGACTCACTTAGGCTTTTCAGGTCCTGTTATTCAGTTGGAGCTGACAGCAAAACTGACAGTAAAGCCGAGAGACAACAGAAGACTTTGAGTCATCTCAGAAGACAAACAGACGGGAATTTGAGCTCAGAAGAGACGTCCATCGACAGGGGAAGACAGGCAATACCGGTGGGGGGATTCGCAACCAGCAAGGCTGGTAAACTAGTTGGAAGTCAAGGCCCAGTTGGATCAAGAATGCTGTGGTGAAATCCGTTTGAAAATTGTCCCCAGCGGGTGATAGGTCTTTTGCCAAGGAATTGGTAGAGAGCCCAATATCCCTACAGTTTTGCCTTTGCCATCTCCTCCTTCATCGCAGGCAACCTACGAACCAACTCATGTATCTTAGCAAGATACCTCCCCCACGCCCCAAAATCACCAATCTTCTCATACAACGAGCGCACCTTTACCAGATACGAACATGCCGCCGCATAGCTCTTACGAGTTCGGGTGGCGATGATGCGTTCAGCACGGTTCTGGTATAGCTCTAACGACTCACGGGGATGCGTCTCTTGGGCAGCTTTGGCCACTGTGAGATCTATGTCACTCTCTCCATAATAATAGCTGGAGCTATCACTTTCGTATGTAGTGCCAGAGTCCCCCTTCTTCGCTATGCTTTTCAATAGCTGTAAGGCACGATCAACATCACCCTCGTCTAGAGCAATCAGGATCAAGAGTCTGACCTTTTTCGATTCCGCGAGAGTTGTCAGCACTGTTGGTCGCAAGGTCTGCCAACGATCAAGTTGCGTGGCTAGCTTGCGTAACTCCTGATAGTTAGTGAGCACAGAGTGAGTGTAGAGTAGCAACTCGGTCACTTCCAATTCCGCAGCTTGGTCACCTCTGGCGCGGTAGTATTGCTGGAGCCACTCCACAACGCGCGCGGTTGGTTTCTCTTTCATACGCGCTCTCACGAGATCTACAGCCACGGCCTCCTGCTTATACTGCACAAAGAGATCAGCCAAACCCAAGAATTTGTCATCACCAACTAACTGTGTCTCCCGCACAGCCTCATCAACACGCTCCATCGTCAAAAGCCGATCAACCAAATAAGAAGGAAGCTCATTCTCACGGCAAATTTGCAGATACTCCTCATCCTCCATAGTATCTTTTTGCAAGTCTAGCAAGAACCGCGCGTAAGTCTGACGTATGGAGCTGCCAGCCTTGGTCAGCCTAGCACGAACCTCCTGCGCAATTGTGCCTCGTTCCAATTGTGTCCCGTACTTCACAAGTTGCTCCGCTGCTTTGGGAGAGAACCCGTGACTCTCAATGAGATCCTGGTCGTAGACATTCAATAACACATCGATACACTTCTCACGTGCCTCCCCATCAGCCCGTTCGTCAGCCAGATAACTGCCTAACGCCGTAATACACTCCCCTACAAACTCCTCTAATCCTTCTTCCTCTGGATAGGACGGCTCTTCATCATAATAGTCATTGTAGTAGTCATCATGCTCCTCCTCGTCCTCGTTATAATACAGATGGGATTCCTCAAAGATTTCCGTCACTAGTGTCTCATAGACTGTAGCGGCACCAAGATAATCTCGTTGCTGCGCCAGCCTATCAGCCGTGTGCTTCACCTCCGCCAGTGCATCAGCAATAAGCGGCACATCACGGTGAAACGCAGCGGACACTTGCCGATAATAAGCCAACTCATCTACAGTGACAATCTTCTGCGCCAAGCGGAGCAAATAGCCATTGGGATGGCGTACCGCGAACTGGCGCAAATGCCAAGGCTGGTCTGCCAACTCGCGCACAACCTCAGCCTTGGCCCATTGAGCCTGCCTATACACAGTATCCACGTCCTCCACCATGAGCACAATCTCAACACCGCTACCGCGCTGCCCCGGCACAAGCAGGCGTGGACGCTCTACTTCCCAATACGGCGATTCATCCGACGCCAGCAGTATAACAGTCTCACCCAGCGCCAACTCTGCAAATTCGTCCCCTTCTCGGCGAGTGACACGAAAGCCCAGAGCGTTCTCAAACCACGCGATCGATTGCTCGAAATCACTTACACATATCTCGACCCAACTCGTTCCAATCATGACTGAGCTACCTTTCAAAATAGGATTATAGCCCTGCTGCTGACAATATATCGCGAAAGACCTTCAGAGTTTTGCTTTGTTCACGCAATTTCATCATATAGCGAGTCCAGTTTTCATCCATGCCAAGCCTTTCGTAGAGCGTGCGTATGCGTAAGAGAACACGTGTGGCCTGCTCGTAGGCAGGCCGATTGCGACCGCCGATGAGGTAAGCTGCATGCCTCTGATAGAAATGCAGAGCTACTTCTGGCTCTCTTACTTCTGCTGCCTCAACGAGGGCGAGGATGCTGCTGCTGGTACTGCTAGAGACAGGTGACCCCACCGCTTGTATCACCTTCATAATTTCGTCCGTGTCATCCTCATCAAACGCAACTTGCACCAAGACTTCATGCAGGCGCTTAGCTTTCAGGAAAGCGAGAAGCTCTGGTCGTGTCTTTTCCCAATGGCCAGATTGGGTAGCAAGCAGGCGAACTGCTTTGTATGCTTCAAAAGTTGAGTTCTCCTGGAATTGTGCTCTGGCATCATTGAACGCATCTTCAGAGTCATGCTCTGGCTTGGCATGTTTCTCCACCCATTCCAGTAGACGGGTATTGCGCGACTTCCAAACGCGCTGCCGCATAAAACGTGCTGCTTCGGCTTCTTGCTCTGACTCAACAAAGAGATCAGCAATGCGCATCAGTTCATAATCATCGGCTTGTTTCGTGGCCTGAACAGCTTCGTCGACGCGTCCCAGCTCCAGCAACCGTTTTACAGCATCATAAACACGACTAGTCTCTAGACAGATGTGCACATAGGCTTCATCATCAAGCGTCTCTTCTTGCAAGTTCAGTAGGAAATTTCCCAGAGACTGAAGACCATAATTACTGGCAGAACTGACCTCTTCATCAAACGAGAAACTAATATAATAATGGGATTGATAGGTGACATGTGGCTTTTTCTGCTTAATTTCAGCAATAGCATGATACACCCAGCCAACAATCATCAAGCGCTCATCAGTCGTACTATTCTCTATCATCACATCCGGCGCATCTTCACCAAAGCCAATACCGCCCGCCTCAAGCTCATAGCAATAAATAGTAAAAAGCGTCCGTAAGATCTGAGTCCGTAAAGCCTCATTCTCTTTAACAGCCTCCAGACACCTCCTCAACCCATCCACACACTCAGTAACAATCTCACTCAGTTCACCATCCTCGTCCCCCTCACTGTACACATCGTACTGCTCGATCAAACCCGAAATAACCGCATCATAGACTGCGCTCGCATTAGCATAATCCTGCTTCTCAGCAAACGTATCGCCAGTCTCAACAATCTCCCATAATCCACCAGTAACATCCGTGATATCCTCCCAGTCATCTCTCACCCCTCGAAACACCATATCCACTCGCCTGCGATGAACCTGCGGATTGACGAGCGTCTCCTCTTTACTAACCATCAGCAGGAGATATTCGAGATCAGGATAGCGGTCAAGCATGCGCTTAACCAAGGAAATGAGCTCGGATTTATCACAGTGTTGCAAAATATTCTCGATTTTAACACGATCCAGCATAAACGCTTCTCTTTCCAATTGTCCTGTCTTTGTATCAGATGGAATGTAAGGCTATCTGGGAATGTGCCTACGTCCCAAAGTTGATCAGTTCCTTTGGCAGTGTTATTTACAACGTGGTTCTATTTTAGCATGGATGTATAGAAGTGGAGAAGTTAGAAGGACAATTTTTGTAGAGCGATAGTGTTTTGTTTGAGCTGAGTAGCAAAAAGCGAGCCTCAACCCCATAATATCAACGAATTGACTATCACTGCATCCGAAGATGAATTCTTTGATAAACAGAAGAAGATCTATGAAAGTGAGAGCATGAAAAGAAAAACACCCCTCCTCCTCTTAGGGAAGCAAAAAGAATTTTTTTTTTATTCGATTTGATAGTCAGACGGGCTTGCGAAAGCTCATCATAGATTCTTGAAGCCTCTTCAGATGGGCATTGGCATGATTTTCCTTCACTCTTTTGATGGGGTCTTTTCTCTTGCTTGACAGCAACCATGACAGCAACGAAAGATCTTGAGGAGCAAGCAGGGTGTGAAGATGTGTCATGGCATTTTCTCGGAAGGTTGGAAGAAGAAGTGAAGAGATGTCGAGCGTCATGGAAATCTGGTCCTGGTCAAGAAACTCTCATACGACTTTTTGGATGCTTTTCTAGCATCCAAAACAATAGCCGCGATAATCTGTGAATTGAGAATAAGTGTTTGTACGCTCACATGACTAATAAGTGGTCAAAACACCCCCCACAATTCCTTGGGATACTTGGTTCCTGTTTTGCTAGGTGACTCTCCTTCCGACGAGTGGACGAGGTTTCTTCTCTGAAAAAGGGCCTCAGGGACCTGCAAATCAAGAGAGAGGATATATTTGATGTGAAAAATCACTCTCTGATTTGCAGGCAAAGATTCAAGCGGCATGAGCGACAGGCTCCAAAGAGACTTCATAGCCGAGTTTCTCTAAACGCTGAACGAGTCGCTTCTCCAGACGTTGACGTTCCTGTTGGTCAAAGAAATTACTGCCTAACTCTTGGTAGGGCTTCTGTTCTTGCAAGACATGGAAAATAATGACCAGAAGGCTATGACCAACCGCGATTGTGGCCTTCTTCTTGCCACGTCGAGCAGCCAGCCGTCCATATTGAGCAGAGAGATAGGTGTCCTTGGTATGGGCGGCTGCGTGAGCTGCTTGGACAAGCAGTTTGCGTAACCAAGGACTGCCTTTGTTGGTCCTTCCTGAGAGGCGCTTGCCTGCGCTTTCATGATTGCCTGGACACATCCCTGCCCATGATGCGAGGTGCTTGGCACTCTTGAAGCGACTCATCTGCAGACCGATTT
>CBJMBI010000239.1:0-6274 GCA_966427955.1 uncultured Ktedonobacterales bacterium | reverse complement strand
CCAGACAAGACAAAAGCGGTATATCCATCTAGAGGTGTGTTTGCTGGCACACAGATCGATCCCATTGTGTTTCACAATTTTCAGCTTGGTAATGGAAGTTGCGATGGGGATAATGATGCTGATGATCATCTCACAGGGACACCAAGCGTCCATTGTGATTCAGACCACGACAGATAGTGCGGACTAGCAAAGCTGTTTTTCCTGCAAGCTAAGGAAAAACAGCTTTTTTATTATGTGAATCATTTATCAATAAAGATTATATTGCTTTTAATAGCGTTTCAAAGAAAAAATTAGGTGGCTCTGTTTAGAATAAATAGTAGGGGTAGGCTTAAGCACTCTAGACTTCCAGGGAAAGACAACTCGTCTATATCATAGCATGGAAAGCAGAAGAGAATATAGTATTCTTTATAAAGAATGCTATATATGCCATGGTACTAAACGATGTAGAGGGTGATATACAGATATGCGCTATTTATGGTTACATTTGGAACAGTTAGGGTTATTGCTTTGTCTGATTATACTGCTCAATGGCTGTTCACAACCATTGAAAGATCATCAGGTTAGGCAAGCGAGAACTTCATCTTCAACAATAGGACATCAGACTCCATCAGTCGTTCATGACATAGAGCTGTCAATTCTCGATAATATCAAAGCGAATGGATTTAATAGTAATCCGAACATTAATCATGGGCTAGGTGGATTGTTCATTAATTGGCGCCATGGAACTGTTCCCTTGCAGACCAACGTGAATGGGACTGGTGAGCCAGATGATCCAAGTACAGATCTCCGTTCTGATCCATTAACTGATATGCGCTATATTCATAATCTCTGGTCATACAAGCACCAGAATCCTTCGGATAAGCGCTATGACAGTGAAATAGCCCGCTATACCCCTATTGTCAAGGCAGAGTTTGCGAATTCGCATAATGAGCGCGGCTGGTTGTTTGATGAGTTTATGGCAATCTATAACCTTTCCAAGGATGCCTTCTATAAAGATACTGCTTATAGTCTAGCGAAGAGCTATGCAGATGCCTTTAACCTCAAAGTTGGTAGTATCTATAAGAAGAATTCCAGCCATCCAAATGGCTTCTATCGTGCGGATGAAGTTTTAGAAGCTGGGTGTGCTCTCATGCAAGCCAGTATACTGTTCAACGAACCTGAATGGATGCAGAAGGGTATGAGTACGCTCAACTTTGTCTATGCCCATGCTTATATAGCACCGTACCATCTCTTTGCTAGCCAGATGGATAACGTCTTGCTAGCAGACGGGTCAGTGAATCCTAATCAAACTTTCTTTTCTGGCACAATGAAAAATTATAAAGTCACTGGAGAGCATATTCAGGTGGGGGCTGTAGCTCAGATTGCCATTTCTCTGCTAGATGCCTATAAAGTAACACACAATCAGGATTTCCTCAACAAAGCAATGGATCTATTGGATGCTTATGCACTTCCAGCAAATCCTCTAGGTATGTGGGATACAAAGCACGGAGGCTACTACTTCTCTGTCAATTTCAAGGGAACATCTCCGACCGATCTTCATGGATTTACTCTTAGTAAGGCACACAAAGAGGCCGGGCGTCAGATCATTATGCTTCAAGCCTTTCATTTGGCTGATCAACTGACTAGTGGAAAGTATAAGGATACAGAAGATCAGTTGCTATCTCTGGCTATTAACAAGGTCTATTATGCTCCTGGGCACGGTGTGCTCTATGACGTAAATTCTGACTGGTCGTTGCGTAAGCTGCCTAACGGTACCTACGAAGATATGGTAACGACCGAAGCGATGGGCGCTGAGCTAGAGAGTCTGTTCTCAGTGAGTGAGTAGCAATCTAGTTTTTGGTGTGGTTACCCATGGTGAGGTAAATACATCCGCCAATGGCCCCAAACAAGAGTACTTGAGTATCCATGAGAAAAGCTAAAAGCAGTGAGATACTGGAGGAAATATGAAGCGTTGAAAAGACATATACTAAGGCTCCTTCTCTTAGCCCAAAGCCATTAATCGAAATGGGTAAAAATGCAGCAATCGAACAAAATGGGATTGCTATCGCATAGAAGAAAAGAGGAGCATGTATTCCTAAAGCTACTGCATAACCGTAATAGTTCAGGAAGCTGGCAATCCAAAACAATATGCCAAAGAGTATTGCGATCGCCAGAGAACGAGGTTTTCTGATTGCGCTACTGAGTGTTTGACCCACCTCTACAGCGGTAATGATAGAGCCCTTTGGTATCCATCGACTCTTTTGGAGGCGGCTGGATACTTTGGGAAGACAGATAGAGATGATCATAGTCCCGCTGATCAGTACTATTAAAAGCAAACTGAGTAGTAGAAATTCCGCGATCACTTTGGAGGCAAACCATGAGTGCCATATGAGTAGTGAAGGGAGCGCAATGAGTAGCATACTCAAAAAACCAGCAATGCGGCTTAGTATGACAGAACTAGTGGCACCTGCCATATTGCCTGAGTCACGTCCCACATAGAATGCTTTAGTGACATCGCCTCCCATACTCGAAGGTAGAAAATGGCTGAAGGCTATTCCGACCAGATAGAGGTTGATAAGGCGAGCAAGATCAGTGTGGATACCTTCCGCCTGCACTAGGGAATGCCATTCATAGGAGCTAAAGACAATACAAAGCACTCCAACTGCCAATCCCATTAGCAGCCATGTATGCTGAGCATGAGCAAGGGTTGTCAACAAGGTTGACCATGAGACTGACTTTAGTAGGAATGCAAAAAGAAGTGTTGTTACTGATGCTCGTACAGCAAATTTTACCCACTTTTTCGTGGTATCTTTGTGTATGGGCATTTCTAATTGGCGTTGAGAAGATTCTTTGGGCTGTTGATCTGTCTTGGGCAGAAGGGTTAATTTAGAGGACATAGAGATTGACTCCTCAGCTACTAGGGTAGAACTCACACTATCTGGTGGATGTACTCAGAGATGTGACAAAATTGAGCACAAATGAGGGTGCCTCCACCACTTAGTGTGACTGTACGTACCTGCACAACTAATAGATCAGAAAATGTGATTTGACCCAAGAACCTTTATAGATGCCTTGACTTATTTCTTAGTCGAAGTCTCTCAAAAAGTTCATAGGCACAGCGATTCTTTTCTAGGAAGGCTGTCCAGCTATAGTATTTGTTGGCCAGTATTTTTCCATTTTCTCCCATCACGTGGGCTTTTTCTGGATTTTGTAGCAGTTCTAAAGTACCTTGAGCAAGACCTTCCGGTGTTGGAGCAACTAACATTGCTGTGCTTGAAGTAAGTACTTGAGTATGTGAATGAATTGCTGTGGCTACGATGGGCTTGCCTGAGCGCAAGTATGTATATAATTTGAGCGGTGTATTAGTCCCTTCGCTGCGAGGACTCAATAGGATATCAGCCAAGGCCATATAGCGGGGCATTTCTTCAACTGGACGTTGTCCAATGAAATGGACGATCTCAGTGATCCCTAACTGCTGAGCAAGAGTTTGATATGTTGCAATCTGTTCAGGCTGTCCTCCAAGGAGAAGGTAGCGGGCAGTTGGAAATGCTGCATGCACGTGCACAACACTTTGCAATAACAGGTCAATCCCCTGATAAAACTCCAATGTTCCTGTGTAGAGCAAAATTGGCCCATCGCCAAGTTGTAATTCCTGGCGTAATTGTGTCGCACTTTCCTCGTTGGCCGGCGGCAACATCTCATCGACGGCCACATTCTCAATCAAGCAGACGGGTTTCTTTGGTGCTAGTCTTTCGACTGAGAATTTAAGGTCAGGGCAAATGGCTATCACCATATCGGCATTACGCACAATCCATCGTTGGATGGCTTCAACACAACGGATAAGCAGCGGGTTTTTTGTAAAGCCAAAGTTAGACATCTGCTGAGCAAGATCGGAGTGCATGTCGTAAAGGTGTTGACAGTCAAAGATAGAGGACAGCAACACTCCCATTGCACCTGCTTCCTCATGTGTATGGATATATTGATAATGTTTTTGACACATCAGCTGCATTGCTCTCAGAAATAAGAGCGCGTCGAGAGGAAACTTTGCCAATGATGGTCCTATTTTGACCTTGTGAATAAAAGGTATCTTTGGGGTACGGTAGATCTTCAATCCAGGAAGACTTACTTGTTTCCCGATAGGATAGGTCAACAGATCGACCTGATAGCCTAGAGCCAGTAACGCTTTTATACGATGAAATACGCTAAATGGGGTGCCCCTTGGCTCAAGAAATGGTTCTGGAGCAATCATTAAAATTCGCATACAAACCTCTTAATCACTTGTCAACGTATGGTAGTGGATCGGTTTTTCTATGACTAGTATAGCAACCGACCTGAAATACAAATCTCATCTAGTCTGCTGCAAATTAGTCTCCTCTTGACCTGAACCAATAAAGTGGGGACTATGAGCCAAGAGAAAATCATCGAACAGCACCGAGCTGAAAAGAGATGCAAATTATCAACTTTCCACTGAAGGAAGGCCTGCGAGAAAAGCAAACCGCCTCCCGAAAAAGAGACGAACCGGATAGAGGCTTTCAGTTTCTACCCTTCCATAAAAGCGGCTTAACAAACTTTAAAGGTAATAACGAAATAAAGTAGAAAGGAATGATAAATATGAAAAATGAATTAAATATACTTGGTATTGCTGGAAGTTTGAGAAGAGGGTCATTTAACAAAGCTGTATTACGATCAGCTATCTCCCTTGCGCCGAGTAACGTAACTCTTGAAACATTTGATATCGGATCTTTTCCATTGTTTAATCAAGACGATGAGAAAAGTCCTCCTGAAGTGATTAGGCAGTTTAAAGAAAAAATAAGAGCATCAGATGCTATACTTTTTGCAACTCCTGAATATAATTACTCTGTTCCAGGAGTTCTTAAAAATGCCATTGATTGGGCTTCACGTCCTTATGGTGATAACGCGTGGGAAAGAAAACCAGTTGCTATTATGAGCGCTTCCGTAGGGATGCTTGGTGGGGCGCGAGCGCAGCAACATTTACGACAAATGTTTGTCTTTTTGAATATGTATCCTCTCAATCGTCCTGAAGTAATCATTCCTAATGTAGCTGATAAATTTGACAGTGCAGGAAACCTTACCGATCAGCATACGAAAGAAAAAATACAAGAGCTGTTGAAAGCACTTTCAGTTTGGTCAGTACAATGGAGAAAGGTGACATCTCCCCATGCCTAAAGGGCAGGGGCTTCCAGTCCTCGCGAACTGGCTTTCCTGCTTCGTTGGGGGTTGCCCGTTCGAGCTTTCGCCCGAGCGGGTCTGACACCTCCTCCACAGGCAGACACCGAGAGCCCCTCGGCCAGAATGTTTCTACTTGCGTTGATATCTCGATCGTGCCATGTGCCGCACTTTGGGCAGGTCCATTCACGCACATCGAGTGGGAGGTCTTCTACCACATGTTTGCAGTCATGACACGTTTTAGAGGATGGAAAGAAGCGGTCAATGAAGACTGCGGTTCGTCCGTACCACTCAGATTTGTATTCGAGTTGGCGAACGAACTCACCCCATCCCACGTCATGGATCGATTTGGCCAAACAGTGGTTTTTGACCATATTCTTGACTGCCAGACTCTCCACACAGATCACTTGGTTTTCGTGTACTATGCGAGTCGAGAGCTTGTGCTGGTAGTCGCGTCTACGGTCATTGATACGAGCGTGCACGCGTGCTACGATCCTTCGTGCTTTCTCCCTGTTCTTAGAACCCTTTTTCTTTTTCGCATGCCGACGCTGGGCTTTTGCCAGTCTCTTCTCATCTTTTGCGTAGAACTTCGGGTTTCCGACTGCCTCACCTGTGGAGAGAATCACCATCGATTTGAGGCCCAGGTCCAGCCCAACTTGAGAAGAGGTTGGAGGAAGAGGTTCAATCTTCTCCTCAAAGAGCATGGAGACGAAGTAGCGATCGGCGCAGTCTTTGGAGATGGTGACCGAACTGGGCTTCGAGTCTTGGGGGAATGCTCGATGGAAGGTGATCGCAAGAGGCTCGTCCATTTTGGCAAGGGTGAGCTGACCATCTTCCCACGTGAAGGCGTTGGAGGCATAGGTTGCCGATTGAGTGTTTCTTCTCTTCTTGAATGTGGGATACTTCGCTCTTCCCTCGAAGAAGTTCTTGTAGGCACGGTCCAGGTGGCGAAGAGATTGCTGGACAGGTACGGAGGAAACGTCCGAGAGCCAAGGGTGCTCTTTCTTCAAAGCAGGAAGCAGAGCCGAGAGATCGTTATAGGTCAATTTTTGCCCATGCTGGAAATAGGCAGTTTTGCGAGTAGAAAGGCCCCAGTTGTACACAAAGC
>CBJMBI010000238.1:0-6284 GCA_966427955.1 uncultured Ktedonobacterales bacterium | reverse complement strand
CAATTAACCTGACAAATCAGATGATCTCTTCACGTTATCTGGGTGTACATTGATCGTTTTGAATAAGTGACATTCATCAAAATTCAGGCAGATCACAAACTCAGAAATTGTGTAGGGAGTTTCCCATATGCTCGATCAATTTCATCACTATAAAATCATCAAAGCATTTGCCAAAAAATATTCCCATTCGACCTATTTAGCTGCTCCGCTTGACGATCCTGAGCGCCGAGTGGTCTTGATCGTCTTTTCCTCTTCTCTCTTCCTTTCTTCCCATGAGCGTGAGATCGTGCTAGAGAAAGCCCGATCCCTCAAAGCACTCCAGCATCCCCATCTGGTGCCTCTTCTCGATCTGGGCATTGTCGACGGTCAACCCTTTGTCGTTCGCGAGTATGTGCCCTCTTGGTCCTTACGCAGCTATCTCAAGCAACTCGCCCCCAAGCGCTTCCCACTCCAGGATGCTCTCACTCTCCTCTTGCAGGTCGGTGAGGCTCTGGTTTCTGCCCATAGCCACCAGATTTTTCATGGCAATCTCAAACCGGAGAACATCTTGCTCGATGCTCAGGGACGTGCCCTCTTGACCGACTTCGCCCTTCTCGAGAGGGGCGCTGTCATGGTTCGGGATCAGACGACGGAGGAGTATGCCTTCTGTTATCTGGCCCCTGAACAATTGGTGAGCGCCTGGGACGCCTATGCTGACCAATATGCCATGGGCTGCCTCTCCTATGAACTCATCACTGGCAGGGTTCCCTTTGCCACTGAGAGCTTCACTTCCCTGGTCAGGGAGCATTTCTACTCTATCCAGCCTGCTCCCCTCTCTGAGAAGGTGCCTGATCTGCCTCCTTCTCTTGAAGCTGCCGTATTCAAGGCTCTGGCTAAGAACCCCAGAGATCGCTTTGAGGATCTCTCGTTGTTTTTAGAGGTGATGCGAGCTGCTGTCCCCTCACCTCCTGCTTTTCCTTTTTTGCGTCCTGGGACTGCTGAGAAGCAGAAACCTTCTTCCGTCTTGGCACCTTCCCACAAGGAGATGGCTTCTGCCCATCCTTTATCTCAGAGGCATCAAACCGCGAGTTCCATCGGCTCAGCTGAGATGACCATTGATGAGATATTCAAGGTTGATGATTCAGAAACACCACTCCCTCCGGTAAAAAACGAGATAGATTTAAAAGATGCATTTGTGCTAATCAAGCATGAGAAAGACTCGGAAACTACATTTATGCTGGTACCAAAGGAAGAAGACTTAGAAACTGCATTCGCGCAAGATGAAATGACCGAAGCACAGACAACCGACATTGACGAGGCTCAGCCTCTGACCACACGAGCATTGGCCCACAGAAGACTTTTCTTAAGGGTGATATTTGCTGGCTTGCTTATCGCTACCACTGTTGCCTATGCTACTTTTTCAATCAAAGGAAGCGATAACCCTGTTCAACCCATTGTCTTGATACAACCGAGTGTCCCAGCAGAGACACAACTTGCTGTCTCACTCTCTCCCAGGACGACTCTTCAATCTTCTCCACAAACTACTATCGATTCGAAAACCAATAATGAGAAAAAAAGTAATGTCGCAACAAAAACTAATATTGCGACAAAAACCAATAAAACTCCACAAAGTACTCCAGTTCCCCAAAGCATCTCTGCATCTACTCCAACGCCTACTCCCATACCACAGACAAGGAAGTCGGATGGTTCTTCAACGACCCCGAGCAGTCCTGCACCTACTCCAATGCCCACTCCAACGCCTACTCCAACACCTACCTCCATGCCACAAACAACGACGGTCAATGATCATGTTCTGGGCACTGGTCATAACCAGTTTAACTATGTTGGCGGTGGTTGGGTACATGGCTCAAAGAGGTGTCAGGGCAACCCTTGTGAATACGATTCTGACAATAGTTGGGATAATACTCCCAACGACTACGTGACCGTCACCTTCACAGGTGTCCAGCTTCGTTTCTATGGGGTGCTCGATTCAAAGCACGGGATTGGGGCAGTCTCGATTGATGGGGGTAGCGAGACGATGATCAACTTTTACACAGTTAATCGTGCAGGCAACCAACTGTTGTGGACTAGTCCGACGTTGTCAGCGGGCACCCACACCTTCAAGCTACGTGTCACAGGCAACAAAGACTCTAGGAGTAGCAATACCTATTTAGCCGTTGATCGGGTTGATATCATCAGCTAGTGCGGTTTTCGCCAATTCTGTTCATCAGTTGTCGAGGGAGAAAGAGGGACAATTTGAGGTGATCCATTCTGCGGGAGAAATCAGTACAGTTATCTGGGTGGGCAAAGGTCAGCAAATGGTCTGAAAAGGAGGGGCGGTATGGGAACGACCCGCAGATTGATACGACTTTCTCCCGCAGAATCCTGGGATTTCCATCCAAAGGAAATGCAGACGTTATGAGAGATCGGCCAATTCTTCGGAAAGGCGACGTGCTCCCCTGGAGACCCATGCTTCAAGCGGCATACCTTTGAGAAAGTTTTCAAGTGTAGGAAGTGTGTCAAGGGCAAAGTAGACGAGCATTTCTGCGACCAGGCGCGTTGGGAATTCCTTCTGATCAGAGAGACGCCTGAAGCTTCTACCAAAACATTGCTCAGCCAGGAATATTCCAAAAGTGTTGCCGAGCATGCCCACAAAGCGCGGATCTTCCATGATTGTGCCGGGTTGATAGAACCATGTCACCAGTTCCTCATAGTCCTTTCTCTGGCCACCAAATTTGCGTATGAGCTTCTCCAATACCTCTGCTTGCTGGCTTACCGACGGTCCTCGCTCAGTAGAACGCAAGGGATGAGTGTGCATACATGCGTGAAGGGTAGGAAGAAAACCAAAATCCTCTGTAATATGTTGGAGAGAAATAGTCTCAGTCGCTAGACTCATACCATCAGAGGGACGGGAAAATGTCGAACCATAGGCCTGTGTGCACAAGGTCAGACCAAAGGTATTATGGAGAACCAGACGATGGATATTGCCTGCTACACACATCTTCGTCTGATCAAAAAACTGATGAATCGCCAGATAATCGGTCTCCACACCCCCAAATTGTCTGGCTGAGGAACGGGCATGGTAGAGTGAATGAGCCACTATTCATCATCCTCCTCTCCACCTCTAAAAGGATCTCCTTTCCTCATCCCAATGTCACCAGGACTTATGCTTCCCACGCGGATGCAATTTTGCTCATTCACCAGGAGGCGGAAACGACCATATGGTTCTTTTTCTTCCTGTACGATCACCCACAAATACCGTTCAGCGAGATGCTCTGGAAGCGCTATCTCCCGTCCATCCTCAAGAAAGCAATGAATAGCATCCACATAATTATTTCCCCAACACCAATACATCTGCAAGTCAACGCGAACAATTCCCTCAGCCTGCAGCAGAGCGTAAATACGCCGTATCTCCTCATCATCTCTTCCTACAACATACCCATTGTCCTCGTGATAGTTCTCCTGATAATAATCGTAGGGATTGTAATTGGCAGGGCGTGCCCTGCCCAGGCGCACCAGTCGCTGCTCAGCTACTACCAGTTCAAAGAGGCCATATTCCCTCCTGTCCTCAATAGATTCCTCCATTTCAGCCAGGACTTGCGCCAATTTCCTCCTGAGAGAATCTGTATACTCTATCTCATGGCTTTGCTCATCAAGAGCAGAGACACCTTCCAGGGTGTCCTCGTCGCTAAACCAGTATCTTTGAAAGGCAAATTTCGCTATTCCCAGTGCTGCCATCTGGTTACAACATTGCTTCATGACGTCATGATCTTCCAGTAACATATGCACTTTTCCTTTCTGATGTGCATGCAACTATACCACAGAGTGACCTTGCCCCGCTTTGGTAGAATCAGAGAAGAGAAAGGTGGTACATGGGGTCCAAGGTGTAGCGGAACAGAAAAGTGGTCTAAGGATGAGACGGTGCAATGAACATCCCTGTTGCCCAGAACAGGAGAGAACGAAAATCCAGGCAACCAACGAAGCCTCGAAATCTGCCAATGGAGATGGCGGCTAAATCCCTTTCGTTACAGTGTATTTCGTGCATCCGTTTGCTTTTTCAGCAATACTTGCAACGGTCTGAAGCTTCTAATGCTCATTCTTTTGTACTTTTTGCACATTAGTAGCTTTACAGGCCAATATAGCTGTCCTGGAAAATACTCCTTGCCATCAATACTGTTAACTTAAGGTCAAAAGGGGGAAAGAAAAGACAAGAAAGTTCCAATGCTGGCATAATGCCAGAAAGCAAAAAGAAGAAGGAACTTTCTGATGTACAGATTACGGCAAATGGGTGTAGACGACAAGGTATGTGAACAGATCAGTCCAGGGATATTGGAACGGATCTATCCCAAAGAGGTAATAGAACGGTGCGTACAAGAGAGTAAGCAATGGACAGGGACTAAACGACGGGTAAGGCAGAGTACGGCTGTCTCGCTGGTCTTGTTTGTGATGATGTTAGCACTGTGGAGCCGACTGAACCAACAACAGGTGTGGCAAAAGTTGGTGGGAGGACTTAGCAATTTGCATCCAAATGAACCACTGTGCAAGATGAGCGGATCAGCTCTCACTGGACGACGAGAGGAGCTCGGCTGTGAGGTAGTGGAGAGGATCATGCAGGCGTGTTGCAGACCCTTGGCTCGGCGGGAGCAGACACCAGAGGCTTTCTTTGGACGCTATCGACTCATGGCCATAGATGGAACGCTGTTCAATACACCGGACACGCTGTCCAATGAGAAGGGATATGGTCGCAGTCGCAATCAGTTTGGCAAAGGTGCCTATCCGCAAGTACGCTGCGTGCTTTTGACCGAGTGTGGGAGTCATGCAGTAGTAGGGATGCAGATCAGTGGCTACAACGAGGTAGCCAGTGCATGGCTCACATCTTCTCCTCAACTTGGTTTCCTACGACATGCTCGTACTGGTGGATGGGGGAATTATCTCGGCAGGATTTGTCCAGGCAGTGCGTGATCGCCGGGCCCATGTGCTAGCATCATTGCCTTCAGGTGCGTGGAAAAAAGGAAAGAGGATCAGGCTCAGAGATGGAAGTGAACTGGTGCAACTCAAGCCGAACAAGAACTGTTGCTATCCCTTACGCAAACCGATCTGGGTACGCATTATCTCCTACCAGATGACAGATTCACGGCTTGGAGAAGTGGGCAAGATGTATCGACTCGTAACAACTCTACTCAACCCACGTACCGCACCAGCTAAAGATCTGGTCGTCTTGTATCATGAACGTTGGGAGATCGAACTTGTTATTGATGAAATCAAAACCCATGAGCGAGCACAGCGTAAGGTCTTACGCTCACGAATAGCTGAGGGAGTGCGCCAAGAGCTCTATGGGATCTTTCTGGCTCACTACGCTGTACGAGTACTCATGTATGAAGCCGCATGTGAGGCTGGTATCGACCCAGATCGGTTAAGCTTTACCGAAGGCATGTTCCAGCTGTGTGAGATGATCCCCTTTGCACAGATCATGGAACCACAGGCCAGTCAACCCCTGCGCAAGCGGCTTGAGCGCAAGATTGCCCAGCAGGTCTTGCCTCCTCGCCACTTGCGCGTCAATCGTCGTGAAGTCAAGCAGGTCTACAATAAGTACAAACCAAAGAAGCGCAACCTACAACTGCCCGAACCATTCGAGCCAGAGCAACGCTTTGAGGATTTTGTCCAAATGGTTGACCCGCTTCTTCTAGCACAAGAGGCTCTTCCCAGAGTCGCTTAAGTTAACAGTATTGCTCCTTGCCATACCCCATTTTTGGATGAATCCTTGTCGTATCCCCATTGGGCTCTCGCACGAGATCGTCTAGACACTTTGTCCATTCTCCTCATGTGGGCAATCATCGCAGGATCGAAAGTCTGGGCGGTTGTGGAGCTGGACCCAAAAATCCCGGCGTCCCTTGGGTCCAATGACTGCCTGCTTACGTCGCTGAACAGTGAGGTATTGGCCATGGATTGCACGAGGGAACAGATCGGCTGCTGCTTGGTACGGGACGTAATGCTGAGTGCAGAAGTCAGAGAGATAGGCGAAGCCATCCGGCGCTGTGGTCGTAGGTTTTGGCAGTGCTTTCCTGGCCGTCAGCCGCTCACGCAATTCTGTCATCTCGCGCTCCAGTTCGCTCACTCTGGTCTCTAGTGCTGCAATCCTCTCCTGTGTTTCCCCAGGTCGTACAGAGCGTGATGAGTGCCACATCTGCAGGTCTGCTATTGAGACCTCTGCTCTGTTTGGCTGTGGATAGCATGCCGTTAGCTTACCAGCGTAAATAGCGCGTCTAATCGTCTTCTCGGAGGTGTCTCCGAGAAGACGATTAGAC
>CBJMBI010000237.1:0-6307 GCA_966427955.1 uncultured Ktedonobacterales bacterium | reverse complement strand
CCTTTCCCGGCTTTGGCTTGCCCGTGAATATCCTCTTTTCTCTTGTTCAACAGATTTTTCTTGCTATGAGGATTAATACATCCGTGACTAAGAATGTGTTCGTAGCCCAGCAATCATTATTCGCCAGATTAAGTGCTAAAATACAAGGTGCATCACAAGGACTGACTAGCCTCCTCGATAATGAGAAGAAGAAAACGACGATCACTGTGCTAGATGGCATACGCGGTCTTGCTTGTTTTTTGGTCATATTTTACCATCTCAATCTTGTTGCCCGCGATTATCATATCTGGATTCCTATTCATGATTTTGGTTCTATCGCTGGATCAATTGCTTTATTTGGACAATCCGGTATCATCCTCTTTTTTATGTTATCCGGATTCCTGCTATTTTTGCCTTATGCAAAATCTATGCTTCTTGCAAGAGATTGGCCTTCTGTGCGTCTTTTTTATTTGAGACGCGCATTCCGTATTATGCCAGGTTACTATATCTCGCTTTTCTTTTTGACTCCCCTTATGCACCCTGAGTATTTGCAAAAAACACACTGGGGGGATCTGTGGTTATTCATGACTTTTCGTATGGATTTTCCGCAGACTTTTCAGAAGATTAATGGGCCTTTTTGGACACTAGCTATTGAGGCCCAGTTTTATTTAGTGCTGCCACTGCTAGCTTGGGCAATGAGTGCCATTGTGTGCCGCGGTAGAATGCTACGTCGTACTATCTGGTTAGCCATCTGCGTGTGTGCAGTTATTGCTTGGGGCTTACTTTCACGTTATTGCGGTCTACACTGGAACGCCTTTTTTAATTCTAAAACATCTGTTTTTTCTGTTATTCCCTCTTCTTTTACTCTTTTCATCAAGCCATACATCGTTGGGACTGATGGGAAATACTTTGAGGATTTCGGTATTGGGATGCTGATAGCTGTGGCTTATGTTTATTCACAAAATACTGCACTCTATACACGGTGGCATAAAGGGATGCACTGGATCAGTCCACTCCTCTTTATTGCTGCTATTATCATTCTCTTCTTCACAGCCCTCTGGCATTTCTATACATGGTATCCTCATCATGCACTGCATTTCTTGGATCAGTACCATGATGCTCTGATGAGTAGTTGGGGCGAGTGGGAGCCTCTTTGTTCTGGGATTGGCTATGGTCTCTTTATGTGTGCCCTCCTTTATGGGCCAAGGTGGCTTGTACGCCCCTGGGAGTGGGCTCCTCTGCGTTGGATAGGTTTGTCTTCCTACAGCCTTTATATTTGGCATCTTCCTCTGATGACTATCTTCGTTCAGCAGACTCTTCCCGGCTTGCAGGCCAGCGGTATGTCCCGACCTACACAATATGGCATATTCTGCCTTTGGACGCTGCTAGTTATTTTCCCTTTTTCGCTAGCTATTTATCTATTGATTGAGAAACCTGGCATACGTCTTGGTGAAATAGTACGCGACAAGTTTCTCAAACAAGGAAAAATGCAGACTATAGCGCCAGTTTCCGATCCACTTATCTTAGATAGGCCATTAGAAAGTGCTCTATCCTCCCGCAGAGATTAGCACCCAATCACGATTTTGAACCACAGGAAATCCGGCCACTTGGTCAAAAATGGTTATTGTTGTTGGCTATTCAAAAATTCGACCAGGGTTTCTTGTGGTATCAGGATCTGCTTGCTCGCTACATCTAGTCCTTCGCTACGTAAATCTTTGATGCTGACGGTATTATTCGCTAGCTCTTCTTCTCCAATGATGACTGCATAGGCCGCTCCTGAGGCATTGGCCTGTTTCATCTGTGCTTTACGGCTACGATTACCATAGCTCATCTCCGCTTTGATCCCAGCTTTTCGCAGTTGAGCTGTCATTTGCACAGCCGCATCCTTAAATTCAGGCGTTTTGCCAAAGTAAACGACAAAAGCTTGGAGCATCGGTTCGGCAGGAGGAACGATTCCCTGAGCCTTCAATTCCAGAATAATACGCTCAATGCCCGCACCAAAGCCAATCGCTGGTGTTGGTTCACCTCCCAAAATTTCTGCAAGACCGTCGTAGCGCCCACCACCATTGAGGGCAACTTTGCTGACTCCAGATGTAAATTCGAATACGGTGCGGGTATAGTAATCTAGGCCGCGTACTATCAGCGGATCAATGGTATAGGGAACCTGATAGCGATCCAGGAAACGCTTCACATCTGTGAAATGTTGACGGCATGCTTCACAGAGATGGTCGGTAATTCTTGGAGCTGCTGCAATCTTGGCTTGATCCTGTGGCTCTTTACAGTCAAGCAAGCGCAGTGGATTCTTCGTGAAGCGCACCTGACAATCTGGGCAGCAGTCTCCCAGTAAAGGCCGATAGTAGTCCTTGAGGGCCTCTATGTAGAGTGGACGACAGTTCTGGTCTCCAATGCTGTTGATATAAACGCGGATATTTGTTAGTCCAAGTCGTGCATAGACTTGGTAGAGCAGACCTATCAGTTCCGCATCAATGGCTGGATCATTCTCACCTAGAGCTTCACAGCCAAATTGGTGGTGTTCACGGTAGCGACCAGCTTGTGGCTTGTCACGCCGAAACATTGGCAGGTTCATATAATAGAGCTTGACAGGCTGGGGCAATTTGAACATCCCATGCTCAAGATAGGCCCGCACAACTCCTGCTGTTCCTTCTGGCCGCAATGAGATATTCTGCCGATTGCCCTCTTTATCGGCCCGATCGTCAAAGCTATACATTTCTTTGTCGACGATATCAGTGCCTTCACCTGATGTGCGACGAAAAACAGTGGTCTCTTCTAGTATCGGTGTCTCTATACGCCGATAGCCAAAAAGCTCTGCAACTTCTGTGGCAATCTTCTCAACATAGCGCCAGTAGGGTTGCTCGTTGGGTAGGATATCTTTAAAGCCTTGTAAGGCTTTGTATTGTTCTGACATAATAAGTCCCTCTCCATCTAGATATGCATGAGTCCTAGCCATTATACCAGATGTCGCCACTCTCTAATCTTTTCACAAGGTTCAATTCAATAACCCCCAAATATTTTCACTAAAAAATCCTGCATTCTTATGCCAATCGTGACATCTGCTTGAGCTATTCGTCTCATTTATCAGAAGCGTTTGAGTAATAGCTGTCAATTTCGACTTCTAATTTCAGGGAAAGAGCATAGTATTGTGGCGCAAGCAAGCAGCGAAACGACGTGTGGAGATGGGCATCATTTCTTAAAAAACGAGAATAAGCTAAAATATCTACTACAGAGTAATATTCGTTCTCGTATACTTTGGCGCTGGGCCACAGGTGGCATGATATTTGTTACTGCTCTCTGCTTTAACTTCTATCGTTTGGGCACACCAAGCGTCTGGTATGACGAGGCGTTTTCTGTGGAGCTTGCCGGCCAGCCGCTTCCATTATTATGGCATATTATCTTTGGCCCTGAGCCCAATATGGAACTGTATTACTTGTTTCTTCACTATTGGTTAATTTTTACTTCTTCCCTCGGTTTACACGCAACTGAATTTGTTGTGCGTTTTCCTTCAGCAATTTTTGCGGCTTTCAGTACGCTTGTTGTCTTTGCTATTGGACAACGTTTCTTCGGCACATTTACTGGTATGCTCGGTGCTGCTCTCTACTTGCTCAATGGTCTGCAACTGACCTACGCCCAGCAGACACGCTCTTACTCTATGGTACTTCTATTCATCTGTATAGCTTATTACGCTATTTTTAGTATTTTAGCTAGTAAAAAACCGACTAAAAGGTGGTGGATTATCTATGTGGTAACTTGGGCATTGGCAGTCTATACACATTTGTTTAGCTTACTCATCCTGCTATCACAACTTATAGCTCTCGGCGGAATAATTCTTCTTCCTAATCGATGGCGCTGTCAAGCTCGTAATCAGTTGATAAGCTTATTTATCAGTTTTGGATCAATCTTCATATTGATTATTCCAATGCTCGTTGAGAGTTTGCATGGTTCCAAAACTGGCTGGCTTCCTATCCCCCATTTTCATGATATCTATCATCTCTTTGATACGATTAGTAACTATAATAAAGCATATCTCTATGTTTTTATGATTTTCTGTGGTATCAGTTTATTTGCTATTTTAATTATATATTTTTTACAATTCATGTTTCCTTATCAAAGTTTTTCTTCCATGCTTTTCTCTCTTGGCAAGCATATGACATTCTACTCTGATTATTTGCCTGTAATTTGGTCATTATCCTGCTGGCTAGTGATACCAATTGCTGTGAGCTATGTGGTTTCTCATGGATCTCTGCGCCTCTTTTCCTCTCGCTACTTGGTGACGGTTGTGCCCGCACTTTTTTTGCTCGTTGCCTTTGGTGTCATGGTCTTGCGCTTGCGCATTATTCAGGGACTCTGTGCTATCCTCTTACTGGTACTTGCGTTTCTTTCTGTCCCCTTGTATTATCAAAGTGCACAAGTGGAGGATTGGAACTCAGCTACTCACTGGTTGCGTGAACATTATCAATCTGGTGATGGACTGGTATGTTATGATAATGAGCTTTCTCAGGGATGCCAAATTGCGGTTGAGTACTATTTGGATGCGTATCCTGATGGCGCTCATTTTACAAATGACTCGCCGGGTGCATTCTCGTGGGAAACATATGGTCCAGTAGACTCGAAGGCAGGCTTTGATGCAGCGCTAGACCCTCAGGCTCTCTCTCTTTATGCGCAGCAACATCGTCGCTTCTTCTATATTGTCGGGCGTGTTCCAACTACTGAGGCTGCTGCACGTGTCCAGTCTACTGAACAGTGGCTCAATGGACACTATCAATTTCTCGATCAAATAGTCACACGTACGGTCACGATTCGCTTGTATGCAACCCACCGATCACTGTAGCATCTTATTGACTGTCATAAAGTTATTTAGCATTTGAAGACAGTCTATTCATTATATACACAGTGAGTTCTTTCCTGGAGCAGAATATGACTAATACTTTTAATGATCTTTACAGCGGTTTGAGCAAGGATGTTTTTCTTGAGCATGCGCGTCAACAACTAGAACAAGGTGCAGATGGGATAGCCTGTGCCAATGCCTATGCCAACGAGGGAAAGGTCGATTTTGCGTTAGCCCATCTGCTGCTTTCTGTCGCTCCCGATGATGTCAAGTGTGAGATATTTGCTCGTGCATTCGAGCAACGTGCTACGCTCTCCGATGAAAAGGCAGCAGATTTTACTCGTCGATATCATCGTTCTTTCCCTCTCATCAAACTTGAGGCACAAAAAGATCGCCTATCAGCTCAGCAGGTGCGCCAGCAAAAGCCTGTACGCCAGAGAGGAAAGATGGGTTCTCAGCTTGCTAATTCGTAACTTATATGTTACATTATAGCTATGAGTTGGAGGATAGATTACTTTGAGCAAGATAACGGCATCCAGCCCGCCGAAGTGTTTGAGGATGAACTCTATAACCTAAACAAGAAGCTGCTAGGGAAACTCTTCTATATACGAGATCAATTGGAACGTCTGGGTTTTCAACTGGGTGGAGGATACATAGAAAAATGCTATGACTACCCAGGCCTATGGGAAATCAGGGTCATCCATAACAACCAGCTCGCTCGTGAGTTGTGTGGCTTTGATGGTGAACGTGTTATCTTGGTCCATGGGTATGTAAAAAATGTGGGGCAGCCAGCGTCTCAACAAGAACTCAAGAAAGCCTTTGCCTACTGGACTGAATACTTAAGAACTCGGCTAGTAAGTCCCGAACAGGAGGAAAATAATGAGTCGTTATGAACAACGCAGACGCAAGTTCTTGCAGGATCCAGAGGTTGCAGAGGGATATCAAGAAATAGCAGCAGAATTTCAGTTTGTGCAAGCCATTGAATCCATACGCTCAAAATTGGGAATAAGCAAAGAGCAGCTTGCAAGTAGGATGGGAAAGAAGAGGGAAACTATATCGCGACTACTCACTTCTCCAGATACAAATCCAACGCTTGAGACGGTGATAGAACTCCTCTCAGCCTTAGGGCTCACTGCTGATATTAGGTTGCGTCACGCAAAAGAGGGAGAACTGCCCCTTCAAATTACCACAGAACCTGATCTTGCAATGTAAGCAATGAACCCCACTTTATGTGGGGTTCTCTACCTCACATATCTTCTTGTAGTGTCTCCTCCAAATTTTCCTCTTCAGCCGTCTCTCTGCTATCTGCGATTACGCTCTCATCAGCAATTGCACTCTCTACACCATTATTATTATCCTGCGCCTCACCGTTTGCCGCTTCGACCCTCTTACCATTGGTAGTTGAGACAGCTACGACTGTATCTCCTTCACCCAGGTTCATCAAGATCACACCTTGAGTGGCACGGCCAGCCGTTTTGATTGTGC
>CBJMBI010000236.1:0-6313 GCA_966427955.1 uncultured Ktedonobacterales bacterium | reverse complement strand
AAGATCTTGTCGGTCATTGGCTCCAAAGCCAAAAAAGTTGCTTGATTGTACTTAGAGCGACATCAAGCTGGAATAACGCCAACACTTCTTGTCATTTTACGTCCCTGCTCCTGGAAAGGTTCTCCTTTTAGTAAGCTACCAATTCTACCCGACAATGGCAAACCTATCACTACATGGTCTAACGCCGATGCAGCTTTTTTAAGTATAGTTCAGGGAATACGTAACGTAATCACAGCTCTACCGTTCCTCCCACCTACTAGCGAAGAGCAAGAACGCATAGATACAGAAGAAATACTTGACCACATGCCTGTCACCTCAGGCCAAATAAAAATTTTCTACTCCTATGCACACGAAGATAGGGAACTCCTGGAACAATTGCAAAAACATCTCAAAACCTTGCAACGACAGGCTAATATTGCTGATTTCGACGATCATCAGATAATGGCAGGAACCATGTGGGAAGAGGCCATAAATGAGGCATTGCATGCAGCTCATATCATTCTGCTTTTGATCAGCCCAGACTATTTCGTGTCTAACTATTTATACTTAGAAATGGAATGGGCACTGGAACGGGCTAGAACAGGTGAAGCTTTGATAATTCCTATTATCCTGCGTCCTGTAAATTGGGTCGACTCTCCTATTCGCAATTTTGAGACTCTTCCAACCGCAGGTAAGCCTGTCACTACATGGAAGCAAATTGATGAAGCATTTTACGATATTACACAGAGGCTTCGTAAGGTCATTTTGCAGTTATCTACTCGATTAAACCAGGAAACGAGAGAACAATTCATACTTGAAGGACAAAGATACTATAATGCACATGACTATGACGCTGCATTAGCTGCGTATGAGCGTGCTCTTAGTTTTGACCCCAAGGATGAAATTGTCTCCTCTGCTGTAGGACGTATCTTATTGCATCTTGGACATTACGAAGAAGCACTTCATGTTTATGAGAATATACAACATGTGCCAACCCTTGCTTCTATATATCTCTTTAAGGGAATCGCTCTTCAGCATCTCGGTAGATTCACGGATGCTCTAGAAGCTTATCAGAAAGCTCGTGAATATGGTTTTTCTGGTTAGGCAAACCAACAGAATGGAGATATCGTCATCACAAATCCGGTCGTTTCCCAGTGATTCCCCAAATAAGCTGTTCGAACGGATCAGGATCTCCTTGACGAAAGTCAACCCACTGCATGTTCTGAAATATGGCAGGTAAGTCAGGCAACGTTATTTCGGTGGCTTCTGGCAATATTATGGGAATAAGGGGACGCTCACATTCTACAAACTCACGCACAAATGCTTGTTCTAGAAGGCGTACCCATGCCTTTATACCACCTTTGCCAAAAAAAACTGCCGCTGTCCTTGCCTGCTTAAGATATTTTTCTATCTCAGATTGTCTGGGAAGACCAGGTTGTATCTCCCAATCTTCAAACCAGGGTAAGATTCCTTGTTCTTTTAGCAATCCCCCACATTTTTTGACGGCTGGTTTGTCCTCATAACTACACCAGAGAAATACATCAAAGCTATTGCTTACTCGTTTTCCCTCAAGACTCAATTTGAGCATTTCTTGGTTACGCTGACGGTCGGCAGTATTATCCAGAACATGAATAAGCTGTGATGGCACTGTTCCTATACGTCTTTCTCTGTCAAGAAGCGAATTTCTCTCATCGCAAACATTGCAACTAATCCAATCGTGTCCACGCGCAACACGCCCTTGGACTTGCATCTCCGTGATAGGTGTACTACACTTATGACAGAAAAAATTGCGCCGACGTTTGAGTGCTTCTGGCAAGACTTTATTCTTAAGATGGCTATATATATACTCTTCAAAGAGAAAGCGCGTTTGTTCATTCGCAGCCTCATCGAAAAACAGCAATAATTCTCCATGCCCGTCATCATCCATCTGCAACAAAATACCACACTCGCCTCCTACACTGGCAGTGTACGTGACTGCATTGTTCCAAAGTCCATTTCTCCTGAATGTTCCACTATTGGCAAGACGGACGACGAGAGTAACATAAATGTTCTGCACGGAGCCATCAAAAGTAAAAGTGATGATTTTCTGTCCGAGTTCAGGAAGGTCAGAATACTCACGGGTGGATTGCGAAGGGAAGACGAGAAAGGGTTCTTCCCGCAGCACCAGTTCGCGGTGCAGCAAATCTTCGATGAGCGCTATGAGCAGAAGTTTCTCTTGCCCTTTATCTGCCAAACGTTCTTCTTCACTCATGAAGAAGTCACCCTTGCGCACACGCTCTTCCGTAATGATCCCAAACCCTTCTGGTTCCTCCCTAACAGCATTTATAAGGGCTGATGCATAAGCATCTAGGATTTCTGGCTGAAGGAGGATCATACTTCCAAAACTGAGCTGCTTAATCAGTCCCATCGACTCTAAACGATCAATGCATCTGCTGAAGTGTAGATACAGGTCTTCTTTTTTAGAAAAGGCATCTTTCCGCATAAGGAAGGTTTGATAGAGGGTATCAATTGTATCAAGTAACCGCCCAGTTGTTTTCTGCTCAATAAGGAAGCCTTTGATTGTTTGGATGAGTCGTGTTGAATTCACTCCAGGCAATTCTTCCCAAATAATAGCCTTTTTAATAGCTGTCTTCAGTTCATCTATCCGTATATTTTCTTTTGCACTTGTCTTAAAAAAAGCATCAAAACTATATTCCCGCATTAATGTGTCTATACGCCCAGTGCTTACTGCAACACCTCCTCGATCAATACGTGCCTCGACCAAAAATTTCTTGAGAGGGGGCAGGGTTATAGTGCCACGTATTTTGTTCGCTTGACGCAATGCACGCTCCCAGTAAACCACACCCGCAAAAGGATTTGTATCACTACGTGCATCAAATACTACTAATGCAATAATTACAGCATCCAGATGCAATTGGTGGACTAATCGATAGCCAGGCTGACCAGCGAGATCCCAGAGAAGAATTTCTTGTATCTCTATACTTTGGGCATCATGATAAAATTTGCCTTCTTCATCTAGCACCCAGATATGCCTTCCATGCGTGGAATCAGTTTTCTCATATGGTTTACCCGCTAGCACAAAAGCAAGACCTGTTTTGCCAACACCACTATCACCAACTAGCACTACTTTTGCATTTTTATAATGGACTGCATCAGCGAGAATGTCATCGATTGAATAGGAGGTCTCATCTCTCCTCAAGATCGATATTGTATAGGTGTCTTTATCAGCAATTGCAATAGCTTCCGCATGAGGATGAAAAGCAATGTGTGCTTCATCAGAGACCTTCTGTATGGTACTCTCAAGTACCCACGCGTTAGCACTCTTGCGCCAAATATAAATTGCTCCTTGTGGTTGCTTCGAGTCAGAGAGAGTAACCGACGCAAGAAATTGACCATCAGATGAAAATGAAAGAAGTCGCGCTCGGCCTGTTTGGCCTTCCAGGATATCTCCATGACGCCTCTCTAAATCGAATAAACCAAGCACATTGCCTGGAGTATTAAAAGCTATCATTCGTCCATCCCACGACCAACTAAATGCATTGGCTTCCACATTCAAGCCAGCGGGAACCTCTTCTTGTCCAGTCTCCATGTCCCAACTTTCAACAACATTATCAAGAGAAATAGAGGTAAGTACATGCTTATCGAGAGACCATGATAAACTTTTTACTATTTTTGTATCAATTGTCTTTAATACAAAGGCATCTCCTGTCTCAGGCCTCCAGACACGCACTGTACTATCAAGCGAACCTGAAGCTAGATACTGCCCGTCAGGTGACCAAGCCACTGTTACAACCGGCTCTATATGACCTGAGAGTGTATGCAAAAGGTTTCCCGTTTGAGTATTCCATATGCGTACCATATGATCAAGTGAACCTGAAGCCAGACTCTGTCCATCGGGTGACCATGCCAAGCTCCAGGCAAGACTAGCATCCTTATAGAATAGTTGGAGCATTATCCCAGTTCTTCCATCCCAGAGATGAATATTACCATCCAGACTACTTAATGCCAAACATTGCCCATCAGGTGACCATATCATATTCCAGATAGGTACCATGAAGCCAGATATGTTATGCAATAGTAAACCTGTTTTCCCATCCCAGACGCAAATAGTACCGTCCAGACTACTTGAGGAAAGATACTGCCCATTAGGTGACCAAGCTAGAGCAATCACTGATCCCATATGCCCTGAGAGTGTTTGCTGAATTGTATATATATTGGCAGGTGAAGAAACATCCAATCCGTTATTTTCGGACATACTTCCTCCTCATTATTACTTTCCACAAAGCTCCTTATACAATTGGTGGCCGCTGGCCAGTAATGCCCCACATAAGATAGGCAAACGGATCGGGGTCAGATTGACGAAAATCAACTCCAGTAAAGTTTTCTAAAAATACTGAAAGCTCTGGGCTCAACGGAGCATCGGGAAGGTAGACGGGAATCACACGCATAAACTTACGGTTCACAAATTCTCTAATTAAAGCTTGAACTTCCATCGTTTGCCAATCACTCAGGGCATGTTTCCCAATAAATACTGCCACAGAACTGATTTTCCTAATTTGTTCGTCTTGTTGTGTCTGCTCAGGGATACCTGGCTCTTTTCTCATATCAAACCACGGTAAGACACCCTCGGCTTTCAGTTTCTGGTCGATGCCCTTGACAACTGCCACATCGTCTTTATGATAGCAGATGTATACATCATAGGCTCCCGTTTGCCATTTTTGGCACAACATATCAGCAGGTGTGGGCATTCCTTGAGCAGACGGTGTCATTACAACAGGTGAGGATGTTCCTTGAGAGGTTTGCGCCGCTGCTGCTAACTTTGCTACCGCTTCGGCAATTTCTTCTACCTTTAGGGCTAGCGCATCTTTTTGTATCGAATCAAACTCTGCCCTAAATACAACTGAGACTCCGTCCAAAAATGGTCCTGCAATATGTGCAGCTATTATACCTCGTTCATTTATATTGATGTCCCAAGTAGGAATGCGACGTTCAATTTGATTGGTGAATACGCGTAGTATAGCTGATGTAGTGGGAATATGGGCAAGAGCTTCCCTCTTAAGCTCCTCAGCCGTGGCATTCATAATAGCAGGAAGCTGACTCTCTACACTTGTACATACCTCTTGCCAAGACGCATCCTCTCTTCTGCTCCACCAAGGAGGCATAGGAATTTCAAGGATTTCCTCTTTTTTTCCTTTGAATTTCTGTAAAACAGGGCCCAAGCTATCGACTGCATTTAAAGTTGCTCCAGGCACCGCTGTAGCGGCAGCTATCCAGCTAATACCGCTTGCTCCACCTAATGCTGCTATTGCGGAAAATGATACCCCTAACAAGGCTTTGCTAATACTGATAACGGCAGATTTCGTTTCTGGTTTCGCCTCTGACATACACCAGCTCCCTTTTGAAATTTTACATACGTATCCCACGGGTTGCACAACGAGATATTCTCTCGTGCGAACAGGCTCTGAGCTAGCTTTTATCGATGTGCCACTTTCTGTCTTGGAACCACATCCAAGAAGCTGGAAGCCTCCTGGTGATATTAGTGAAGCGACCTGTGGAGCCGATTGACTCACTACAGGTATCTCGTTGCGCATCCCGTGGGCGTATTATAATAAATAATAGTACAAATGAGAAGTACATTGAAACAGAGTAGGAAGTTTCTTTGTTACTTACCATACTTTGTCAGGGTGTCAAGCAAAAGCGATATCGCCAAGACGAAAGGATCTGCTAATGGCTCCTCTGCGCCCTCCTGTTAGGAAGGCGTTATCCTGTTCACTGACTTTTGCGAGCAGCGCGAATGACTCGCCTGACAGCCTCGTAGGACACGTTATAGTCTCGGGCAATCTGACGCAGCGACTCATACTCTGCTCGCCTGAGCACACTCTCCCACTCGGAGGGGGGGGATTTTCCATTGGGTATTCGCGGGGTCGTTAGCTGGTTGTCTGCGTGGTTTTCCTGCGACAACTTTGGGATTGGTGAGTGCTGCTTCAAATGGATTTGCCGATGGATCGTTATTGGGGTCAGCAAAATAGACCAGATACAGTTCATTGATCTCGCGAAAGAGAACTTCTAGGGGGATAAGGCAGAGGTGCGACCGATGGTTCATACTAACCTGCATTCTCGCATGCAACAACAATATGAGGGAAATACGTTATAGATCGAATGATACCAGGATAAGATGATAATTTATTCAGAGCGGTGCAAAGATGATCTTGGAGAGCATCAAGCGATGAGAAAAGGCGGTTTGAAAAATACTTTTCACGTAATTCATCCCATATATGTTCAACAGGATTGACTTCAGGACTATAGGCAGGTTGGAAGATCAGACGAATATTCT
>CBJMBI010000235.1:0-6339 GCA_966427955.1 uncultured Ktedonobacterales bacterium | reverse complement strand
ACCAGCTCCTACGACTAAAACATCATAGCGCTCTTGCTGCATTGTCTCGTCCTTCCATGTGAACAGGAAAAGTTCCAAGTGAGCCAAAGCATACGTATGTCACAAGGAGAGAATACCACAGTGACAGGAGGAAAAATCTGCAAATGCGGTGGAAAACAGTCACGTTGCATTCCCTTCGCTGGCATTACCCAGAGCAGGTACAGGGTCCTCCACACACGACGGTGGTACTCTCAGCCCGGCTGCACCGAGCTCCCCTAGCAAACCGATCAATATACTTTATATTGTAGCTCACGATTGACAGTTGTTCAAGGTGAACAGACTGGTGCTTCACCTTGGTTTATTACGCAGAATTGCTTGATTTTGACCTCGTTAATAGAAGAGCCATTGAGTACTACAACAGTTTGATGAATAGGATTGCCATCAGGACCAAAAGCAATAGGTCCGCTGGCACCTGACAAAGGATGAGTAGCGTCTATTTCCCTCAAGCCTTCTCTCAGATCATCTGATGTAATTGCCTGTCCTTTCTTATCATGAGCTGCATTCTGATAGCCCTGGATGATGGCTTTTACGGCATCGTAAGTGAGGATGACATTGGAATCTGCTAACGTATAGCCATAGGTATTCCGGTTTTCCTTTTGAGGATCATAAATGGTCGGGTAATCCTGAAAAAAGGGCGGCTCTGGTGCAGTAGGATCAACATATCTCCAGATATCAGGATGGGCAAAGGATGTAAAATAGAGAGGCTGGAAGCTGATCGATGATTGCACATCATTTGGGTAATCATTGGGAACATAAAGGCCGTCCCCACCCATAACATTTATCTGACTTGACTTATTATTGAGACCCACAAACACGATTCTGATAAAGTCTCTAGAGTAGCCTGCGAAATAGATCAAATCAGGTTGGTGCTTGAGTGCATCTGATAGCCTACTAAGCAGACTATCAGAGCTACCAACTCCATATTTCTCTTCTATGGCAATACTGCCCCCTTTTTTGATATATTCGAGCCTAAATGCTTGAGCTAGACTGAAACTATAAGCATCGTTCGGATCATAAAAGAGCGCAACTTTTTTGGAATCGAGCTTATTCCATGCATACTGCGCTCCAATAGAGCCTTGTAGCTGGTCTGGCGCGTTTACCCGAAAAAAGTAGGGAGATAGGCCTGTCAGTTGATCACTTGATGCTGTCGAGGAAACCATTGGGATATGAGCCTCTTGCAATACGGGAAGAGCGTTGACAGTTTGTGAACTCTTTAGCCATCCCACCACACCCATAAAAGTTCGGTCGACTTGTTTTAACAGGATGATTTGCTTGGCAATATAAATTGCATATCTTGCATTTTCACCAGGGTTAGCAATCAGGAGACGCACAAGTGGACAATCATCATGTGCATTCCAACATCGGTCATTATACTCTTTCTGTGCTACATATGCTCCCTGTAGAATATCCCGGCCATCTCCAACAAAGTTCCCATTTATCGGAGTTAAAACTGTTGTAACCACAAATGTAACATATAATGCTTTTGTATTTATTACATTTAAATTTTCTTGATATATATGTGCTTCAGCATCACTTGTATCTGCACTAATAGCATTGGCCCACGCAGATTGGGCGACGGAGGTATTCCCATGATGCTGTATGTTGGCCGCTACATTCTTGAAGTCTCTATTATTGCGATTAAGGTCAAACGCAAAGCTTCCATCACTAATACCGATTGTCTCTGATCCACATTTTGGTAGTGTTTGTGTTATACTTATTGCCTTGGTAGGCTCTTGTGATGGCAGGCAAGAATCAATGACCGAAGAAAGTGGGAGTAATATAAGGGCAGTACTTCCTATGCTTCCTCCAATTAGCAAGAGCACCATGACAACGAGTCCAATTCTCATCCATTGAGGAAAAGGAGCAATGAGTTTCTTAAAACGGGAAAATTTTTGAACTTCATTGATAGCTTGTAGCATTCTTCCCTCGCCAGCACTATCCTTGATATGTTGGAAAAGGGTGAGAGATTGCTGATAGCTCCCCTGGGCTTCACGGAGTTTTCCCTGGTCTTGCTGGACTTTTCCTATTCGCTCATAAATATCGGCTTCCAATTCTTTTCTTCCAAGCTGCTTAAGCTTTTCTTTATCGATCCGCTGGTACTGTTGTAACGCTTGTTGATAGCTTTGATATGCCTGATTCAATCGGGCACGCCAGTGACGGGCATACTCGTGATAGGTATCGCCAATAGATAGTTGAACGAGACTGCTCCTATAATAGTCCTTTTGTTCTTGGAAAAGGTCAAAAGCTCGATTGTAGTAATCAATTGACTCTTTCCATGTTTTCTTCTCACTCTGTTTAATATTGCCGATAGCTTGCAAAATACAAGCTTCTTCAAAAGTGTTCTTTTCCTTATGGAAGAAATTTAGCGCTTGTTCATAATGCTCGATCGCTTCATTCCACTGATCCTTATAATTGAGTTTTACTTGACCAATAGCTTGCAGAATACGAGCTTCATTTAAGAAATCCTTTTGTTGGTGAAAGAGTTCAAGGGCCTTATTGTAGGAATTGATGGCCTCTTCCCATTGTTTGCAGTCCTGCTGGCTCTCACCCATGGCTTTCAGAATACAAGCTTTATAGCGTAGAATACGATCTTTCTCATTTTTACTGTCATGCTTCAAAGCGGATTCAAGTTGTTTACCGAGAAGATCTAAAGCCTGCTTATACTTCACAAACGCATCCGACGATTGAAGGTTGCTAGCATAATATTGCCCCCATGCATAGAAATAGATTGCTCTGCTCATGTCTGAAAGTTTAAGTGTATGATCATAATCTATTTGCTGCAATAATTGCAAAATTTCGCTATTATCTATTTTTGATTGAATTGCTAGTATCCAGTTGTCAATACCTTCACACTCATTGAGAGCTATAGCATGATAATATTGATCGATAGCTTGACATTCTTTGTAGTATTTGAAAGCACGCTCATGATAGCATTGCCACTTTTCTGGTTCCTGTAAGCGAATATTATCTACCAACACCTCACGTAGCAGAATATGAAGTGCATAGTGTTTATGTCCCTGCTTCTCAAAAACTTCCTCGACATAGGAATAGTTAACGAATTGTTCAAAATGATGGTAGCTTTCTGGTTTTGAGAGGTCCTCTTGAAAAACGGAACGAAGGAGTTCCCAGTCAAAGCTACGTAAAAGCACTCCGTAATGAGTGAGTTCGCGGAATGGGGATTTGAGGCGTTTATCTAGCCGCTGCTGAAAAAATTCGATAAAAGCTTGTTCGTTAAATTTTTCCTCCAGCAGTGGCAAGTCACTAACAGATTGATCGTCTTGTTGTTCTTGCCAAAGTGTCGCCACAATGGATAGGCAGAGCGGATGACCATGAGCTAGATTGAAAGATGCTTTCCAACGTTCCTCATCTTGTATGCCTACCAATTCCATATACTTGTTAACTGCTGCTTCGTCCAATCCTTGTAGTTCACAGAGGTATTGATCCCTGTCATTGATCTTCCCAAGCAGTGGCCGCACGCGGCTGGCAAGAACGACATAGCAAGGTACCGGGATGTACTGATGGAGCGCTGGCAGGAAATCATCTTTGAACCATTGCCCGATAACCTGATTCTCTGGTTCATTAAGCCACTCACACGTATCAAACATGAAAACTGGGCGTTTACCATGATAGGTGGATAGTTGAGCATAAAACGCCTCTAAAACTTTCTGTTGCTGTTTCCACTCCTCTTCTTGCCATCTCTTCTGGATATCAGGGTCAAGTCCTTGTGCTTGATTCTGATTACGAAGATAATTGAGCACATCTAGCTTCTGCTGCAAAAGTTGCTTTCTGACGTCTTGCAACCTTGAGATAAAAATCTCGGTTTTCTGATGACCACAATGCTCTTGAGTTCTCCATGAGACCTCTTCTAAGATTTTGAGGGGATCTAGGAGAGCACGATTCGCAAAATCGAGCTTGATGACTTGTACATCAGAGGAAATTTCGCCAGCTAGGCGGTCGAGGAGCCTGCTTTTCCCTTGACCAGCCATGCCAACGACCAGGAAAACCCATGCCGTCTGCTGTTCGAGAAAAGCGAGGAACTGTTTCTGTTCATTTTCTCGCCCCACAAAGAGCGACCTAGGTGAAGTAGTAGTTGGCACACAAATATCCTTTGCTAGATCTAACTAGTATATCATTTCACCTTATATAATATGTTTTATACATGTTTAAAGGTTGCCTATGAAACTTTAGCCAGATCTTGATAGCATCTATAACCTTACATCCCCGTTTGCAGGGCCAGCTCAGATATATCAGCCGTCGTTCTTGAAGCCATTATACTCGTCTCACAAGAAAGATTATAATATTCCTCCAGGCGCTTTTCATAGCTTTTTAGCCTATCTAATTCCTGTTTCTCCAGGTACTTGCAAATTACACTGCGCAAAAGAGCATGAATAGTATGAGTTTGCTGATCATCTCGTCTTTGCTCTAAGCGAATAATACATGGATATTGAACAAACGCATCGAAGTCATCGCGTATCTCATGATCTTTCCTATTATGCATTATGAACAGATCTTCAAAGACAAAGCGCAATAGTGGCAAGCTAAATGCCTCTGCAATAGATCCGTAACGCAACAAATCACGCAGATGTCTCGGAAGATGTTCTAATACTCTTTTAGAGATGAACTCTCTCCAAGCTTCATCATAGAAAGCTATCGGTATCCGTTCCTCAATCCTTTCTAAGAAATTATCGTCGTCATAGATAATTCCCTGTTGCCGCTCCTTAAATACTTTACAGAAGAGATAGAGGCAGAACGGGTGCCCACGAGTTAAGTCACATATGTATTTAAGCCGATTAGTAGATATACCTTCCTGAACTAAATAGTCCTCAACCTCACTTTGATCAAATAAATGCAAGTTTAATATATAGTCCACGTAATTTTGCTTAATAACTTCTAAGTTTGGTTTCACACGACAAGTTATGATAACAAGAAGGCGATGTGGCTTCAAATATTCGTAAATTTCTGGTAATAGGGTATTTATCACCCACTGATCAGTGGACTGTATTTTTGAGGTATATAATTTATCATATCTATTTAACCATTCAAAGTTATCAAGAAGAATAACCAGTTGATCCTGTTTAAATGTTCTTAGCAGATGCCTGAGAGATGTTTTTAACCTATCAATATTGATACTCAGGCCTTGATCAAGGCTCTTCTGTATTGCCATATTGACTTGAGACACATCCGCATTATTGGCTTGCAAAGTTTGAATGATGGTATCAGGCTTGAAATTGAAATTAACTATACTCGTCCGCACATCCTCCAACAGTTCTTCAAAATCCTTGACTTTTTGCTCATCACAATATTTGGCAATCGTATGTACTAGCCCCTCTAAAATGTTGATACATTGTCTAACGGTTTGATAGTCTTCTTCTGCGAAATCCTTATAAAATCTAAAGTCCTTATAAAAGGAGGGAATGTCCTGTAAATATTCGTTTTGACTCTTTTGAAGTAGGGTACTCTTTCCTACGCATTCCATACCCGTAATAACCATGACCCATGTATCTTTATTATTATACAGAAAATCTTGTATTCTCTGCAATTGTAGTTTTCTTCCTACAAATCCCATACTACACTCCATAAATACAGCCTAATACGTCTATAATATAATTGAAAAATACACTTCAAACCCCTCATATTTTATATAGCATATATAATTGAACCAGCGCCCACTACCCATAGTGGAAAGTCAGGGCCTAGCCAAGATGCATTTGGTTATTCTCCAGATGTGAGTTGTCCACTGCCACCATTCTCTGAGTTCCCTTGTTTGTACTATTAGCCATTACATTCCCACGTGCACTTGACCCACCTCGTACGAGAATCTCTTGGACAGCCCCTTGCTCGAAAAATTGCTGTAGTTCAGCAACAAAATCGTGATCAGTTTGCAAAACATCAATCAATTTATGCTGCAAGTTAGATTCATATTCTTCGGGATCCTCTCGAAAATTCTCGAGTACCTTGATAGCTTTTCCACCATCATCAACCTTTTTAAATTGGCTAAAGATCATCTTAAATAGGCTTTGGCCTTGCTTAATGGTCTCATCAGCTATCTTCTCAACCACGGTTTCCTCCGCTTTAGCGACCGAAGACGTGACAAAGGGCGTCAAGATCATGAGGGAATTTGCTGCCAGTGTCTGTAAGTCAATATTCATAGGAGCCTCCATCTCATGCCAGTTTTTAAAGTGTTGTTAAAATATTATCACTCACTATATGTCTTATTGTCAAGAGATTATTCCCTTATTGATTATCCACACCTTCTACAATATTCCAGCAGCAGAAATCATCTATGCAAACCTACAAGAA
>CBJMBI010000234.1:0-6418 GCA_966427955.1 uncultured Ktedonobacterales bacterium | reverse complement strand
AGCGCTGAAAGCATCTAAGCGCGAAGCCGCTCCCGAGATGAGTTTTCCCACTCTCATGGAGAGTGAAGATCCCAGGAAGAAGACCTGGTAGGCAGGCGACACGTGTAAGCTTGGTAACAAGTGTAGCGAAGTCGTACTGATGATCGAGCGGCTTGTTTCGTCTAGGAGATCAGCTTGAACACTGCTGACATCTCGCTGGGCAAAAATGAGGAAAGAACTCTTTTCAGTTCGTTTGAAAGTGGTGGTTGAACACGAATGAGCGTGTTCCCACCGCTTATTTTTGCTCTCTCCTGTATTTTTCGAGTTCGGTTTTATATTCTTGCATTAATTTATTCCTTCGATTTACAAGTTTTTCTAAACCAGGTTTATCAAAAGGCTTAACGTTTAAAAGTAAGTAGTTTTTTGCAGTCTCATTGTTAGTAAGCCTTACGTTTTGAATGTATTTGAGCCTGTCTAGAGTCATATGGTCTATGATATGTATTCTATTAGATATGTCCTGTAGAGGAGCAATGTACTTCAATCTCGATCGCGGGTCGTCCCTTGGCTCCTTAAGATTGTTTATTTCCTCTTGTCTCTTATTGTTTGCTTCGTTACATTTTTGTCTAATTGATCTCTCATAATATGCTATCTTCTCGACGAGGAATTTCCTTTTACGGTTTGATGGTTCTAGCTGACTTATTTCCTGTTTCGAGTAATCTTTTGTAGAGTCTAGATGAAGCCTTTCGCAAAGTTGCCTAAGATAGCTTTTCTTTTCTTTCTCCTGGAATTGTGTTTTAATAGCTTTCCCAAGATCTAATGCTTTTTCTAGAGACATTATTCTTTCCTTGCTCTATTTGCCCTGTGAGTATTGATAGGCTCAAAGTATCACGCAGTGAACTAGCTTCTCGTGAGCTTTGGTTCTCATCATCACCACTTGAATGGAAGATTCCCCACTAGTAAAAACAGAGAAATCTTTCATCTCAAAGAGAAATATACACTCTCAAAGAGGGTTGTGTGGGGTGGAAAGAGGGACAGATTTGTTAGGATGTTTGGGAATGTTTACCTTGGTGTCTTAATAGCTAAAGTATGTTGCAGGAGAAGATTCTTATGCTCATAGATTTTCATACACATATATTTCCTCCTGATGTATGTAAACATCGTGAGCGGTATTGCGCACGCGATCCTTGGTTTGCATCTCTCTATAGTAATCCCAATATTCATTTGGCTACTGCCGAAGATCTGATTGCAGAGATGAATATGTCGGGCGTAGATGCCTCAGTTGCCTTTTCCTTTGGCTGGACTGATGTTGGCTTAATTGAGGAATGTAATAGCTACGTTATTGATGCAATGCACCGCTACATGGGTCGTATTTATGGCATGGCTGTCTCGTTGCCTACTGTTGGTACACGTGCTGTGCGTGAATTAGAACGTTGTGCTTCTGCGGGTATGATTGGGTTGGGTGAATTGATGCCACATGGACAAGGCTACAAACTGAGCGACATCAGCCTACTCACTCCATTGATGGAAGTCGTGCGTCATTATCAGTTGTTAGTACTTGTCCATTGCAGCGAACCAGTCGGCCATATCTATCCCGGCAAAGGCGATGTTTCTGTACAAGATATCGTTGCCTTTCTGACGGCCTTTCCTGATATTCGGTTTATTGCAGCCCATTGGGGTGGAGGATTGCCCTTCTACTGCCTGATGCCAGAAATTCAGCGCATAGCCTCACATGTCTGGTATGATACGGCAGCAACTATTTTTCTCTATCGGGATACCATCTTTCCTGTTGTCGCAAAACTGGTTGGGGCGGATCGTATTCTATTTGCTAGCGATTATGGCTTGTTACACCAGAAACGTGTTATTGATCACATCAGACAGGCAGACCTAGATGCTACTTCGCTGGAGATGATCCTGGGGAAAAATGCCCAGAGTTTACTGGCCCTCTAGTTCCTCACCTTGATCCCATTTACTACAAGTGATTAACGTCCCTGTTCAACTAAGATGGCTGATTGGAAACATAGGCAAGGACTGTAGCCATCTCCTCACGTGTGCAGCAGAACAATTTACATTAGTTCGCCTCTGAATAGTGGTATCATATAATATTCGAGGGTCTCATGTGCATTTGCAATTTTCCCTACTCTACCATACCTTCCTTTGGTATGCAACTGCTAGTATCAAATCTTTAGTCTTGAGCTAAAAAGAGGATTGTATAGTTTTTTTTCGCTTGACGGCTGACTCTTTGTTATGTAATATGATCAAAACTGGAGGGAATACGATCATGCAACGAGATTTTCTGGTGGAATGCCGTAACTATGATAAGACGCTGCGTGGCTCGTGGCAAGCCTATAGGCTGAGTAATAATCTTCTGTTGGGTGATGAAAAATTGACTCCGGAGACAGGAGAATGTGAGCGTCTGTGGTTGCCTGCTGGTACGCTGATGAATTGGAGCAGTGGAACGCGCCCATTGCGTAATAATTGTCTGCAAATATTCTGGCCTCAGCGTTGGTATATGTTAAGTGCATTCTACAATGATCGGGCGCTCTTGCGTACCTATGCCAATATTATTCAGCCAGCGGCTATTGACGAGAAGCGGCTCTCATATGTGGATTTAGAGTTGAGCATTTTGGTTGAACCAGACCTTTCCTATGAAGTGTTGACTCAGGCCGAGTTTGATCATGCTGCGGAAATGTTGCGCTATAGTGATGAAACGCGTACAGCTGCTTCAGAGGCACTTCGTACATTAACAAGTGTTATTCAGCGCAGTGTTGGAGTATTTGTTACTATTCCTTATCAACTCAACCGTACTGATTTCCATGTAAATTATTGTAATGATTGATGGTACCTCTTATTATCTGTCTGGGAAGTGTGTAAATGCCCAAGCGTATTGACCACGTGGCGATTATTGTGCGTAATATTGATCAGGCATTAGCTTTTTATCGGGATATCCTAGGTATTGCACCGCGAGAGATCAGAGATGTACCGACTGAGCAGGTACGGATTGCCTTTTTGCCCCTAGGAGGTCCCGATGGCAGTGAAATCGAACTCATTGAGCCAACTACAAGTGACTCCAGCCTCGTCAAATTTCTCGAGAAACGTGGTGAAGGTCTCCACCATATCTGTCTGGAAGTTGATGACATCGATACTAGCTTGCAAGAGATGCAAGAGCGGGGCGCTCCTGTGTTGGATCAGCGGCCTCGCATTGCAGCCGAAGGGCGTGCTATTTTCGTGCATCCTAAAGGCACAAATGGTGTGCTTTTAGAACTTCTCGAAAAGAAGGATACTGTAGAGAACTTGGGATATGAATGAGCCAGCATGGTTCCACTGATCATCAGAGTCACGAAGATGACAAGCGGACAGGATTACTCCTTGGCCGTGGCCTATCCGTCCACCGCATTGAGGCCCTGGCAGATGGTGTCTTTGCCGTAGCTATGACCTTGCTGGTCTTCAACGTGCAGTTCCCAGATGCTAAGAATTGGCGGGGAGCTACTACTCTTGTTGATGTCCTGCGTGTCATTTTCTTCGATAATGGTCAGGGACCTGTTCTGATTGCCTATGCGATGAGTTTTGTGCTGCTGGGTACATACTGGGTGAGCCATCACGCACAGTTTCAGTATATCCGACGTGTTGATCGCAAATTATTATGGATTAATATCTGCTTCCTCCTACTTATTTCCTTTATTCCCTTTACAACGCACTTACTGGGGTCATATGGTTGGCCCAATGATATTGTAAGCCGAGCGGTTGTAATTATTTACGGTGTACATCTCATGCTTATTGGTGGATTTGTCTATCTTACTTGGTGGTATGCCACACGTGATAATCTCCTGGTTGCCAAAGATCTAGATAAACACTTGGTACAATCCGTTTTTCGCAGAATCTTATTCGCTCCATCTATATGTCTGATTGCACTTTTCCTATCTTTCCTCAATACAGTATGGAGCATTGTCTGCTATCTGCTTATCCCTCTATTCTATATTTTCCCTGGTCATATTGATCAGCATTGGGGGCTGACTCTCTCGCGTCATATGATTATGACGTCTGCACATGGAAATGCAGAAGAACAGGTGTCTAAAGGTGATCGTGGTATCAATGATGATATCGAGCCTTGATAGTTTATAGCGGAATGTTTCCGTGCTTCTTGGGTGGATTTGTATCCCGCTTATTCTTGAGCATCTCCAGTGCTGTAATCAGTTTGGCCCGTGTATAGCGTGCTTCAATGACCTCATCGATATAACCTCGGCTGGCAGCGATATAGGGATTAGCAAATTTCTCTGTGTACTCTGCAATCAGTTCTTTGCGTCTCAGTTCGGGATTTGGTGCTTTATCGATCTCATCTTTGAAAAGAATATTGACCGCTCCCTCGGCTCCCATGACTGCAATCTCAGCGGTCGGCCAGGCATAATTGATGTCGCCTCGCACGTGTTTGCTGCTCATCACGTCATAAGCTCCACCATAGGCTTTGCGTGTGATGACTGTGATTTTAGGTACAGTTGCCTCGCAATAAGCATACAGTAGTTTGGCTCCGTGCCGAATGATGCCATTGTGCTCTTGTCCCACTCCTGGTAAGAAGCCTGGTACATCGACGAAGGTGATGATGGGGATATTGAAGCAGTCACAGAAACGTACAAAGCGCGCTGCTTTATCCGAGGCGTTGATATCGAGTACGCCTGCCATGGCACGTGGCTGCTGTGCAACGATTCCTACAGAGCGTCCATTGAGACGGGCGAAACCGATAATAATGTTCTGGGCAAAGTGTTCCTGTACCTCGAAAAAATCACCATTGTCTGTGATGTAGTGGATGACCGTTTTCATGTCATATGGCTTGGTTGGGTTGTCCGGGATGATGCTATCGAGGGCTTCTTCGACACGCGTTGGACTATCTGTAGGTACGATGCGTGGTGGATCATCAAGGTTATTTGGGGGAAGATAGCTCATCAACTGGCGTATCTGGCGAATGCAATCCTGTTCGCTTGGACAGGAGAAGTGTGCTACGCCGCTAGTTGTATTGTGAATACGGGCCCCCCCTAGTTCTTCAAAGCTTACATCCTCATGAGTGACAGCTTTCAGGACGTTGGGGCCAGTCACGAACATGTAACTTGTCTCTTCAACCATAAAGATAAAGTCTGTGATTGCTGGCGAGTAAACGGCTCCTCCTGCACATGGTCCCATAATTGCGGAAATCTGGGGTACTACTCCGGATGCCAATGTGTTGCGTAAAAATATATCTGCATATGCACCCAAACTTACCACACCTTCTTGAATGCGGGCACCGCCTGAATCGTTTAAACCGATGACAGGGGCTCCATTTTTCATTGCAAGGTCCATGATCTTACAGATTTTCTCTGCGTGAGCCTCGGAAAGAGAGCCGCCAAATACTGTAAAGTCCTGTGAGAAGACATAGACCAGACGGCCATCAATCTGGCCATATCCCGTTACCACGCCATCACCCAGAATCTTTTGCTCGTCTAGGCCGAAGTCGCTAGCTCGGTGTGTCACAAACATATCCAGCTCGTTAAAGCTACCAGGATCGAGCAAGAGGTCTATGCGTTCGCGTGCTGTCAGTTTGCCTTTTTTATGTTGTGCTTCGATGCGTCGAGCGCCTCCACCAAGCTTTGCTTCGTCCTGCATCTGTCGCAATTGCGCAATTTTATCCTGTGTTCCCTTCTGACTAGTTACCTCGTGAGCGTTCTGTTCACTTGTAGTCATATCTCTCCTCCGTTAATTTGCTGATCTGTTTTATGGACACCGGCAGTTAACCATGGGAATGGGAGCTGCCAGAGAAATACTTAACACCCAAATCACTGTACTATACCATACAGTCACGGGAAAAGTATCTCTCTGTGAGAAGTCTCTCTAGAAAAAGGATGTGCCATTCATTCCCCAGGCTTTCGAGCCGGGGAACTTCTGGTGTGGGAATGAGAAGATGATAGAAGCAAGCCCTCAAAATATGTGCTAATTGCACATAATTACAGGCTTTCACACTATTTTCCCTTGCAGAGGTCTTCTTTTGTCAAATGGCGATGTTGCCAGGCGCAGCCAAATCTTGCAATAGAGCCTCAGGGGCAACCTCCATACAAACTTGGACAAAATGCTTTACCATTTTTCGCCAAGCTTGGTCCAGATAGTCAGGCCCTTCCGAGAAGAAGAGTATCGCGTTGTTAAGAAAGCCCACTAGATCTTCTTCAACAGAGGCTCGCATTGCTGCTAGCCAGCTATGAACTCGTGCGAACTGACTATTCATGTCTCTTTGAAACAGATATGACTCGCCGACCTTTAGCAATTGCTTGGCAGTATCTTTTGGATTGGCTAGTAATGGGGCAATGTCCTCCCCCAGGATCTGATCGATAACTACCAATTTCTCCTCCAAGGCAAGAGGCTCAGGCTGAGTCAATAATGGCAGTTCTGGGAAAGGCCAGTGTTCGTTGCCACTCTCGATATA
>CBJMBI010000233.1:0-6427 GCA_966427955.1 uncultured Ktedonobacterales bacterium | reverse complement strand
GTTGAGCGAAAGTCGGCAAGAGGCTGGCTCCAACTTGTGGAGTGCCAAAGCCGCAAGACAAGGAAGACCTGTTCCCTTCTCATCGCTCAAGGAAGGGGTAATCCACAGGTCGAGGTTTGATTATATCTCAATCAAGCTATAATCCTTCTTAATGAGGAGGCCCAGTGAGTTCTACTAATAAAAGCCTGCTCGATGTGGCAACGCAGAAGCTCGTCGAGAGCCAACTATGGCGTTCAATCTTTCGCCACGGCTATCCTGATACTCCCCTAAACCAGTCTCTGGTTATGATGGGAAACGTATTTCTGCATCTACATCCCGTTAAAGTGAGTCGTCAAGCAATGAAGATTACCTATACCTGGTGTATGGGAGGTATCTCATTCTTCCTTTTCTTGCTGTTGACGATCACTGGCGTTTTTTTGATGTTCTATTATGTCCCCGATACAAATACTGCCTATCAGAATATTAACCAGTTGAGTAGTGCAGTTTCATTCGGGCACCTAGTACGTAATATGCACCGTTGGTCAGCTCACTTAATGGTGGTTTCTGTCACGTTGCATATGATCCGTGTCTTTTATCATGGAGCCTATAAGCCGCCCAGAGAGTTCAACTGGGTTGTTGGTGTGTTGCTCTTCTTTGTGACCCTGTTTTTGAGCTTCACCGGCTATCTGCTTCCATGGGATCAGATTGCTATCTGGGCTATCACCGTTGGTACTAACCTAGCTCCTTATGCTCCATTGCTCGGTAATCCTGTCTACAAGGTGCTGGTGGGTGGTGGCGCAGTTGCTCAGGCGACTTTGATCCGTTTCTATGTAGGCCATGTGATCTTGCTCCCGCTGGCTGGTGCTATTCTGATGGCTGTACACTTCTGGCGTATTCGTAAGGACGGTGGTGCCGCTGGTCCTCCGCCACCTTCACGGCGAGAGTTGCAAGTGCAGGCTGAGCGTGCTGCTACTGGCGCAGTGCGTTAAATGGTGTTTTAATCGGGCATTTGTTTGCTGAAGTAGAAGATGTTTAAATGATGAGCGATTTTGTCGCCCATGTCTACTCCTAGCAGGACTTTGTGCCCGTGGTGCCTCTTAACCTTGGGTGCTGTTTTGTAGCACAATGGAAAAGGATAGCTCTCTATGGCAATTGAACAAAAAGAAGAAAAGGTGCAAACACAGGCGGCGGCAACGCAACGACGATATCGTACATTGGCTGTAGTGAAGCAAGAAGCTATCACTCGCGTTGAAAAGCCGCTGGAGGACTCAGTTTTTGTATGGCCTCATCTGCTTGTGCGTGAGTTCTTCGCAGCAACGGCTGTGGCTGTCATGGTCACTCTGCTCGCTCTGGCAATCAATGCACCACTGCAGGACCCGGCAACGCCAAATGTCACGCCAAACCCTGCAAAGGCTCCTTGGTACTTCCTGGGTTTGCAAGAGCTGCTCCACTACTTTAAGCCAACAACGGCTGGCGTTCTGGTGCCAGGACTGACTTTGGCTGCTCTTGCCATTCTTCCCTATGTGGATCGTAATCCCAGCCGTGCCTATGCTGACCGCAAGGTAGCTATTGTAACGTTTACAATGTTCCTCGTATTCTGGGCGGTAGTAACGCTCGCAGGAAGCTTCTTCCGTGGTCCTGGCTGGCTGTGGATTTGGCCCTGGCAGCACATTTACTTTGATTTGTAGGTAAGAAGGAAGTCGAGAGAAGAACAATGAGTATTGATACTGATAGACCTGCTATCACCGCTCAACAGTACGAGGTCCTTCACGGAGGTGGTGCGGAAGCTGCCGAGATTGCTAGGCAGCGTCTCTCGCGTCGTCGCTTCCTCCGGCGCTCGATGTTGGCTGTCTGGGGTGTATCTGCCACGGCTGCTGTAGCTGGTGCTTTGGATATGCTCTATCCCATGCTGAGTGGTGATTTTGGCTCCTCACAGATTGTTGGAAAAAAGAGTGATTTTAAGGCAGTTACACCAGATAAATTTATGGCGGATCAGGCAGGCGTTTATCATCGTCCTGTTGCAAGAACGTATGTGATACATATGGCCGCCGAAACACAATTTTTATTGCATGGCAATGATCTCGATGAGCAACTGCAATCTGAGTTTGTGGTCAAAGATAGTGACGGTTCATATTGGCTTGCTCTCTACCAAAAGTGTGTACACCTTGGTTGCACAGTGCCGTTTAAGAATAGCTGTGCAAGCTTCAAGTGTCCTTGTCACGGTTCGCACTACAATGTGGATGGTGAATATCTCGATGGTCCTGCTCCTAGGAGCTTGGATCGCTTCCAGATTTCATTCCAGGGAGATAATGTTGTGGTTAATACCGGCGTTCTCAATCAGACCGTTGCACAGCCTGATGAGACAACGCGCTTGATTGCACCTCCAAGTGTAGAGTGTACTGCATAAAAGGTTATGTGATATGGTAAATTTTGTACAAGGTGCTATAGGTATTATTGTATTGCTGGTGGTTGTGGGTGGCTTGCTGTTCATCTATTATTCACGTACAAATGCGGTTGAGAAAACAGGATATGGCTCTCTGATCATGCTGGCTCTCGTTTCTCTTATGATCCCCGTTTTTTGGATCATGGAGAGTAGCAATCAGGCATCTGCTAGAAGTGATCAGTTCGAAGCTTCGGTCAAGCGTGGGATGGTGGTCTATGCCAACAATTGTACTGATCAATGTTATGGCATTGATGATCATGGGCATCTCGTTATGGTCACTTATAATGGCTATTCCATCCAAGGTTTAAATAAGCTGCTTGATCCAGATCTCACTCGTATTATTAGTGCTGGCGTTTATAATCCACAAGCACCACATCAGCCTACTAACCCTGCCACTGTGCCGCGCAGTGATCAGTATAACGGAGGCCTGCTCAGCAATGATGTGGCTGATTTGCAGAATTTCATTCGTTCTGCTGATCCAGGTTATTTAAAGACAAATGGGTATCCGCTCCATAATGGATTTGATGACCTTCCAGCCTATCTACAGGCTCAGAATCCGGCACAATATGATGCGGCTGTGACGTTTGCTAAAAATGGTCAGTTCGGTACGCTTGATACGTCGCAGGTCAATCAAAGCCATATTACACTCAACATTGTTTCGTCTGGCTGTGCGAGCCAGATGGGCTGTTTTACGCCAATCAATATTGAGGTGAAGGTAGGGACTACGATTACTTGGGTCAATAACTCGAATATGGCTCATACGGTGACTGCTACTACTGGGCAGGATCTCGCTAAGCCAACGCCGGCTCCGCAGATATTCGACTCGATGTCCAATAGCCAGTTCCAGGCCGGTCTCATTCCCCCTGGGCAGTCGTTTTCCTATACAGTAACTGATGCCGCTTACAATCTGGATCCAACGAATCATAGAGTTGTCTACTTCTGTCGGATCCATCCTGATATGCTTGCGCAACTGGTCATAGTGAAATAAGGGGAATGGCAGAAGATGCAACAAGTACAACAACGTGAGTTGCCAGAACGGATATCGTGGGCGCGTGCGCTGATTTTCGCCGCTGGCTTTTTTTTGATCGCGGCCATCTTGGTGGGGCAACTTCCTTCGGTTGTTTATGCTGAGATGACTGCTGCGACACTTGAGCAATTCGAACAGCTTTGTCTTGCTCTGGCTTTTGTTGGCCTAGGCGGCTTTGCTATTGTGCAAGTGATTGTTTTGCTTTTTGATCCTAAACCGTTAATACCTCCGAGGGTTCTGACGGTTCTGGGTGTCATATTGGCAGGTGCTGGTTTTGGTTTGTCTATCTGGGCAACGACGACTGGGTGTCTTCCTAATAAGGATCTCACGCTGGTAACCTGCAATCAGTATTTCCCGGCTAGTACTACTTACTGGAATCCTGTTCTGGGTGGAAATGTTCTCTGGTTCCAGCCGCATGCAGTTGATTTTGTAATGATTGGTCTGACGGTGCTAGGCGTTGGGCTGGCTATGATCTTTTATAGTGTGCTTGCTCTACGTGAATTGCGTAACCCTGATCGCCGCGATCTTGGTACAACACCTGGCATTCGTTGGATGATTATTAGCTCTATTCTTCTGCTGATCCTGTTCTTGTTTGCTTATAATAAGACAAGTGATCTGGCGCTTGGTCAGAATTTGATTCCTGGTCATCCTTTTCGTGGCTATAAGCTTGTCCAATTGTTGGTCAGTGTTATCCTGGGGTCCTCCATTTTCTTGGCTCTGGGGGCTTTTGCTCTGCGTTTGCATTACCTTATGCGTCCGGTGCGTAAGCGGACAATGTCCATTCTCTATATTGTAGGTGCTCTTGGTTTGGCGCAGACGGGGGCCATTTTCCTTGTGTTGTGGGCGATTGTCTATCCTTTGCTGGCTTTGGTCCACCCGTGGACATTTATTGGTCTGGGAAGTTATCTGACAAACTGTGCAAGGCCATCGGTTGTGCCTGGGAGTTGCTCATTTACGCAAGATGCTGCATCCATTATGGATACCATTATTACAAGTAGCTTTTTTGGGCTGTTAATGGGTGCTATTTGGGCTTGGAAGTCTCATCGTAATCTGGTGATTATTGGTAGTGTGGTGACAACGGCTACTATTGCGGCTACTGCATTGCTGGTTCATACGACTCCGGCCCAACTGCCAACGGCTATGATGCTCTGTGTGGCTATTCTGGTACTGGCAGCGGTCTGGACGGCTGTTTCTCGTGGTGAATTTGCGGTTGTGGGAGAGCACAATCTTGGTTGTTTGGGCCAGTGGTTAGTGGTTGGGACCTGTCTGTTTGTCTATCTGGCAGCATTTGCCTTCTTCTCGATCCCTTCGTTCAATGCAGAGGAGACTCCGCCAAATATTCCTTTCACTCCCGGTGGAGCTTCTGATGCTTTTGTGATGTTGGTGATTTTGGGGATACTGGCTGGTGTCCAGTTCTTCTTCCTGGTACGCAATCGCTATAAGGTGTGAGATTGGTGTAGTCGAAGTAAGATAATTGCAAACGAGGGAATATGAACTCGACTTTGATATCGAGTTCGTATTCCCTCATTTGTTGGGGAAAACTATTTCTGTATTGAAAAACATGCGCTAAAAATCTTAATTCTATGCGTTATGCTGTACTTTGTCTGAAATATATCTCACAATCACTGAGAAAATGCGAAAATGTCCCTTGAAAAGTGTGTCAACTTCTTCCATAATATTATTATGACCATTGGGTGCTGATTACTGGTGCAAGTCAAATTCAGTGCGATTTAGGAGTATTGGCAATTTTTTAAGGTCATTTTCTAAGTATATAGGAGATAATTGATATGTTTAGAGGTAATCTGGACTAATCCTCATCTAATGTAGATAGTGAAATTAAGAGCAAAAGAGACCACCAACCTGGAACGTTTGACCCAATAAGATGTCAATCTAGACAAGAGTCCTCTCAAACATCCGCTTGGGATTTCAGTCGAGTCTGATAAATACATATGATACCAACTTGCCTTCTGAAGTCAATTTTCAAGTAAATGAGTGAGCGAATTGATCTATCGGAAATTGTATCACCACATGCAAATTGGTATCGGAAAGGGAAAAAGTACAATGTTGTCCCATGAAATCAGGATAGCCTCAGACGCCAATGAAAATCATCATCCAGCTCAGAAGACAACCTCAAACAGCTTGGACCTTCTCCGTCTCAACTCTAAAGGGAAAGGCCTAGCATCCTCTAACGAGATCAAGCCAAACGATGGGAGAGCCATTGGAGAGGATGGCAAGCCTCTCCCAAGGATTGTGAATATCAAGGATAATCCGTATGCTAGCTTGCTGGGAGGGAAGTGGGGAAATGATCAAGCAAGTACGAGTGAATATGTGTCACCCCAGACCTTGGCTAACATGTCAACTGAAGGAAAGATCAACTGGCTCCTAGAGGGTGGGCTGGCTAAGGCCTTTGGACCACATGGTGACCGTGCCTTTGTGCCCGTCATTTTTGACATACTACAAGACGAGCAAATAGATAGTTCGTTGCGTCGCGGTTCAACAGAGGGGCTTATAATTATAGCAGCTGCTTATAAGAATGCTGTCATTACTAACAAATTACTAGAAGTACTACAGAATGAGCAATTAGATAGATGGATGCGTAGTAGCGCAGCAGAGGGGATTGGAACTATAGCAGCGGCACATGAGAACGATGCCATTGCTAACAAATTAATAGAAGTAGTACAAGACAAGCGAATAGATAGTTTGGTACGTAGTGGTGCAATAAAGGGTCTTATCACTATAGCATCATTGCATGAGAACGCTGCCATTACTAATACATTACTAGAAGTAATACAAGACGAGCGAATACCTAATTGTATGCGTAGTGGTGCAGCAAAAGGCCTTGGTACTATAGCATCATTGCATGAGAACACTACTATTACTAATACATTACTAGAAGTAATACAAGACAAGCGAATACCTAGTTGGGTGCGTAGTAGTGCGGCAGAGGGGCTTGGCACTATAGCATCATTGCATGAGAA
>CBJMBI010000232.1:0-6497 GCA_966427955.1 uncultured Ktedonobacterales bacterium | reverse complement strand
CTCGCTGGATAGAGGTTTGTTTTGGGATGATAAAGCCTCTCCAGATGCAGGCTTAGCTGTAGAAGATGATGGTTTCTTCCTGGGTAAAGGCCTGTTTCCAGGAGATAGTTCTTCTCCAGAAAATATCTTGTTGCCAGCAACACGTTCCTCCCTGGATAAAGGTTTGTTCGTAGGAGATCGCCCTTCCCTAGGGAGAGACCTGCTCCTGGCAACAGGTTTCTCTCCTGCCAGAGGCTGGCTATCGAGAATCTGCTCTTCTCTGGATAGAGACCTGCTCCTGGGAGAAGGCCTCCTTTTTGGCCTGGCAACTGCTTCTTGTGAAGATAAGAGTGCCCCGCAGTTGATGCACGTGTCTCCTGGATGAAAATTGCGATACTCGCAAGATGGACATTTTATTGGTGACACAAGATTTTCTCCTCCGATAGAACGTATAACATTATTCCGGTAGACTTTTATAAGTAATTTTTATCTATAGTCTTTTATTAGAGACCCTCTCTCTGAACATCCTCACAACTTTCAACTGGTCCGGTCATCTATACTAAGCAATACAATCAAGATAGTGATAGCAAGCTACTATAATAGACAGTATAGAACAAGCTTCTGAAGAATGCTAGTCAGAAAGAGGGAATATTTTGCTAGCTGCGCATTTTTAGGGCAACTAGCTATTCGTTTTTAGTTAAAAAAGTGTCCTTGGAGGTTATTGCCGAGTAGAGCTTGCTCATATTCAGTGTAATCAGGGCTGGCTATGGTGTGCAGTGCTGCACAATAGCCCACTCCCGCAATGCTCTTATCAGCAGAAGCACCTGGCTCGTCACCAAACCAGCTTTGTACAATATGTGTTGCTGCTCTTGCGACTGCACTATAGCGTTCTCTCTCTGAGCCATGTGAGTCACTAGAAAGCTCTTCCGAGATCCATTCTCGATTTTTTTGCGTTAGCAGTGATCTCACTTCGGGTCGATAGAGGCATTTTGCTGGACAGTGGGCACAACCAGCAAAAGGTCCTTGTTGGCGCTCCATGAGCTTCTTATAGCGGCTGGCAAATTTTTCAAGGTACTTACCTGAATGTTGCATTTGTGCGAGAAAGTCAATTTCTAGCTCTTCTACTTGCAGTTTAGTAATTTCACGTGCTTTGTTATATGCACGGGCAAAGCCGAGTAAACCGCGGGTAAGCACATCACGCAGTTCTTCTACCTCTGGATAAAGCCAACCAAACTGGCCTCCTCGCAGTTGTAAGAGTTCGGCGGTTCCTCTTACGATGAGCATCTGCAACAGGTTCATATGATCGTCTGGAGGTAAATGGGACATTTCTGCTTCAATATGTTCTGAGAAACGGAAGAGCATGTCGAACAGATGAGTCGGACTTGCTACGAGGCGCAGCAAGATGTTACCCCAAAGCCATTTGCTTTTTGGAGCGTCAAGCAATTTGCCAGCGGCCTGATAGACGCCAGGCTCTGGACCACCAGTGTCGGCCATAGGGACCCCATACTCATCAAAGTTGGAGATCGCTAGAAATGGCTTGACGGATGCATACTTTTTGCTTATCCTCTTGAGTTCTTTTTCTACAAGTGGGCTGAGATTGCGTTTGTAGTTTTCAAGGCGCACCTTATAAGCATGGTCCGCGCCTTCAGCATAAACCGCCGCCATACCTGGGGTGAGTACACCAAGGTGATTCTGTTGCTCTTCGTTCAGATTCATAGTTTGCCCGATGCTCTCACGGTCATCCTTTGCTATGAGTCGGTGTACTATTTTCAGATTGGTGTTTTTCAATACGTCTGGAGCCAGTTTGCTAGGGATCTGTTCTGCTACTACCACTCCCTGTCCATAGGCACGCACTTCTGAAAGCATGTTGGTGAAGACTTCGATGGCCTGTGCTCGCGGGTTCGATCCTTCATCACTGACTTGGGTATCATTGACGTTTTTGAGGAGTCGGTGCGCTTCTTCAAAGACGATTAGATGCTGAAAACCTGCTCCTAATGGTATAAAGCCTGTTGTAGCTTGTAAACGACGATATTCGTAGAGTTTGGCAAGGAAAAGTCCCATGATGAAGGTCTTTTCATCATCATTACCAATATTTTCTAGCTCAAGTATGGTTGGTGTATTGAGCAGCATTTCCATTGGGATACCGCGTGCACAGTCGAGCATGAGCCCTTTAGAACCAATACGCAGTGAACCGATACGCGACTTAAGTGCTGCCTTGACATTGCTTTCTATTTCATGGTGATAGCCAAGGCGATTAGTGACCTCTTCCGTCTTGTAGTAGAGGTCAGTCATAGTTGGGAAAATGGGATAGTCGTGGCGCTCCTCCCAATTTCTGAGACGATGGTTGGTTCCGCTAGTCAAATCCCATCCTTTATCTTCATAAATTTCATATAATGCAGCTTCTAGCACCTGTGGCATTGGGGCATAGAGTGGGAAAGCAGCATTAAAGACGTTCTTCATGAAGTCAATATGTCCGAGTAACGAGACACTTCCTGGCTCTTCGTTCGTTTCAAATTCGAAGGGATTCATGCGGAAAGGAGCGACGATCTCATTTCCCAATGTATAAATGCGTATTTCAGTTTTTGACTTTAGTGCATTGTAGAGGGCTCGATATTCTGTCTTAGCAGGCTCGATGACCAGAAATGGTTTTTTTGCCTCTATTGCTGCGTCAAGCAAATTCATGACGGTTGTTGTCTTACCACTACCAGTGACTCCGATTACTACGGCATGCTTGGAGAGAGCATTGATGGAGATGTTATAGGTTTGGGGAGTGTCGCGACCATTTTGTTGAATATGGCCTAGAGGTAAAGAGTCTGAATCAGGAGCTTTGAAGTCGACATCGAAACGGACATGGTCATGGACAGCATAACCTGGTACTTCTTCACGGGGTAAGCGGATGAGCGTGCCAACTTCGTGAGAATTGAGGAATGTATGAAAGCCATCTATGGGAAGTCCCCCTCGTCGGCAAATTGTGGCACGCAGCGGTTCTGGACGAGAGTCTGCTCCTGCGAATGTTCCCAGAAAGAGCGAAGCTAAACGCTGTGTATCATCAGCATTGGTAGCTCCGAAAAAAGTCTTTACAGTCCATTGTCCCGCTGCCATGGCTTGATCATGGCGCTCCAGGTCGCGCTCCAATTGTTGAATAAGATATTGTGCACGATAGTTGACCACGTCACCGGTATAGGTCTGCGATGAGCCTCCCGATTCAGCCGTTGTAAATTGCAGGTTCTCATTTGTAGTGGCATTCCACTGAACACGCGATCGATTGGTAACCTGGGTGAGTAGGTCAATCACTTTCATGCGCTCTTCGATAACTTTCTGTCGTGGACGTGGATGGGCCTGTACAACATAGCCCCAAGTAGCACCATACATGCCACGAATGATACGTTCCAACTGTTGTTGTGACTGATCCTGATTCTGGGTTCCTACATGTGAGTTAAGCGTGTGTTGTGATGCACTTAAAGCGTCTATTCCGGCTCCAAAAGATTTATTACTTGGAATACCTGTGATTACTCCCTTAACTACAAGGTGAGCACGTAGCAAGGTTATTAACTCTTCTATAGAGACAGGCACAAGCTCAATACCGGGAAAAAGGCCTTCGAGAATACTACGTGTTGTCTTCTCTGAGCCTAAAGACATATAGATCGAGGTTTGTAGAGGCGCACTCAAGATGATCAGGGTTAGATCAGACTGATGCTGGTTATGGCTTGCAATCACAAGGTCAGCCATGTATTGTCCAAAATTTGCGGTGCCGCCTCCCCCAGAACGATTAGCTTCTGGATTCCAAAAGTTGGAGAGTCCTTGAATACGAAAAAAGCTTTGTTGAGTTCCTTCTAAGATTTCTTGCGGATCAAAGTCTTGCGGTACAGCACCTTCTAGATGGAAACGTTCCAGTTTACCAATTAGTTTTCCCAATACATTCAGGGATTCAATATCAAAACCGGGAATTACACTCACTCTTTCACCTCACCGGTAACTTGTAATCTGCCAACAATCATCTTGCTTTTCTGTCTTCATTCACAAATAATATCTATCTTGCAATTTTTATACCACCTGAGCAAACAGAAGTCTAGGGGAATAGAGGGACATTTTTGATAATCCTCTTATTGGTACTTTGTTGACATAGGTCACAGGAAAGAATCACATTCTGATGCCAACCAAATACGCTCTTCTACCTGCTCATGTGTTCACACTATTCTAGTACTTTTCTGTGAGCATAATAGACGAAGGTGCTTTGTAAGAAAACTCTCACAGTATAATTGGTACATGATACACCTTGTATCGGATTGTTTCAATCTACACCAAAGAAGTTGGGAGAAGAAATGTTTACCAAACTACATGATACGTTGGTATCCATGTATGGCTCCAATCGAGGTCGTAAATTCTCACCATTGATGTTCATTGGAGTCTATACAACTGCTTTCGTGGTAGCCATTGGTATTGGAACAGTGGCTCTATTGCCCCGCCCTCGATCTTATGCAGCTGCCGCTCTTCTCAACCCAAACTGCACACTTATTGTGCCAGCAAATCCATTATCTGCACAAGGCCTAGCTACTCCTTATCAGTTATTTGCACCTGATGCCGCTGCCAATGGTCCCTGCAAAGAGGCCAATCCTAATCAGAGTGCCTTTGTTCAGGCAACTATTTACAATCCTGCTACTGGTACGTTCAGCATATACAGTCCACTGGTCATCGACCAGGGCACACAACCGGCTATAGCACCAACTGTTCCAACATTACCTGCCCAGGCAGTTGTGGGCATCTGGTTTGGTTTCAACGGCACCAATCTGACCCTTCAGGGTGCACAGGGAACAAATACACTGGCACAGGGTCAGTGTACGAATGGTCTCAATGGTTCCGTTTTCGGCCAGTTTGCCTATTGTAATGCGCCAAACTTTTTTGCTGCCGTCAATCAAGGTATTGGTAAGGGTTTAGTCAACATTCCTGCGCTGGGAACTGCAAAAGATGGTATGACTTGCCCTACCTCCCGCGATTTCAGTGTCGTTGACCAAGACCAAAGCGATAACGTCCAGACGCAATATCTGGCAAATGGCAATGGTCAGACTGCTCAACTCACCGCTGCTAATCAGGCACAAATACCCAATGCAACCGTTCTGGGTAACCCAAGCGATAATGCTTTGCTCACGAGGTTCATTGATCCCGCTCTGGGCTGCCAGGCATGGCAAGCACCCGATCTGGCGAATAAGAACACCTTGACTTTTTCACTAGCACTGGACGAGATCCAAGCCAATGCTTTTCAGAAAGCGCCAATTGCCCTAGTGCCTATAACCGATCCAATGACCTTGGTCAATAACGCCCAGAGCCAGGACAAAACCATTCTCTATCGCAAAGGTGTCGATCAGAATCCAGGAGGGATTTTACCTAATGACGGTACGACTTATTGTCAGAACCTAATAAATACCGGCCTACCTCGCATTAAAGGTGACCAGACTCTCCTGATAAATACGGCGTCACCTGATCCTGTTGCTGCGAACTCGCTCTTCACTTTTCTGGCGAACCGCTTCATGCAAGCGTATAGCATTCTGAATTGTCGGGCTCTGACCAATCAGCCCAATCCGGTCACAGTCCAGACGGATGGGAACGGTGTGGTAACCGCTGCCACTATCACCTTGCCTGGTACTGCAACTGGTGGTACTTCACAGCTTGCAAGCGGTAAGGCCACGATGACGTTGGATAAAGGTGCCAGCACCGCCAATATGTCATCAATGGTCACCTATCCGAATCATCCGAACCAGCAGATCAATATCAATGTCGCCATGGATAGCTGTAATGCCGCACCATTTTTTTCGCAGGTTGAAGATCTCGATGGCAACAGTCAAAACACGGCCAATACAACCATTAATAATCTGCGAGGTTTAAAGACTATTCCTCCTAACTGGTTCTTTACTGTCACCGATCCGGCACAGAAGAATGCAGTAGTTGGTTGTGGCTCTGTTACCCCCAATGGTACGACAGGCACAGCAACCTTAGGCACAGTTGTAGATGGAGGAGCCGTTCCAGTTTAGCCTTCCTGCAAAGGCATAGGGAGAATATCACGCGGACCAACTGTAAATAGCATATTGCATGACATGAGCAATAAAAAGCAGCAAACAAGGTACCATCAAATGCCAGAATGTGCGGCGATTTTGGCTCCAAATTCCAAGGAGGATAAATATAGGAAATACAACTAGCAAATAGCGTGGAACTGACAATAGAGGTTCTTCTTGGCGTGGCTCACAGAGTACGAAGAGTATCATCGTAAGGGAAAAGAGACTGTAGTCCAGGGGCAATAGCTTCCACCCTATAATAAGGGCTAGTATTGGTATAAGTGTAAGAATAACATCACTTGTATCTGATACGTAGGAAGGCCCCTGTCTGACAATTTCCTGTATCGCGTTGAACATTCCTACCCACGGAAGAGCGGTATAATGGTGCCAGACAAGTCCTTCTTGAGCAGTAAAAACTAAGGGATTGCCTTTGGTCATCCAGAGATAGAGCATATATGTCAGCAGTCCTGC
>CBJMBI010000231.1:0-6531 GCA_966427955.1 uncultured Ktedonobacterales bacterium | reverse complement strand
ATAAGTTCTGCATTCTCCGCCACTCATGGTCCGAGATGGCATAGTGCATCGTATCCCACCAGCGATTCTTCATCCATTCGCTCTCATGCTGCAGACCTTCATACCTCATACCAATTTTTTCCAACACTCGTGCTGATGCAACATTTTCTGCAATACAATATGCCCAAATACGGTGCAATCTCAGTTGCTCAAAGCCAAACTTGAGTAGCGCACGTGAGGCCTCCGTAGCATACCCATGTCCCCAGTAACGGTGATCTATCTCATATCCAAGATCAGCAACCTGTACATGCTCACTCTGCTTCCTGATTCCACAATTACCTATCAAACGATCTTGTTCCTTCAAAATAATAGCAAACTGGAATTTCTTCCTTGGCACTTCATAGCTCCAATCGATGAACATACGCACAAAGGAACGCACATCCAGCTCTGTTCGGTGCCACCAGGGATTATAGCGCAGATAGGCTGGATCAGATTGATACTCAAACACCATCCGCCAATCACTCTCTACGAATTCACGTAAGACTAGACGGCTAGTAGTCAACATCATACACGTATCTTTTTCATATATTCCTTTATCCTCTTTAAACACTACCGATCTATTTGTCATCTCTTGCTAGAACATCCTCAGCAAGACTATGAGAACCATTGGGAGAATCTGACTATCTCTATTATAAGACTACACTATGCTATATCGATATCTTTGCTCTTTCGTTCAAGTCCCATCGTCACGAGCAAACACATCGTAATGGCAGCTTCCACAACATGCATCGAGAGAAGCGTGGCAACTGAATAGAAATTTGTTCCCGGAAAAATAGGTGGATTGCTAAATAAGACCAGGCAATCAGGATAAAATGTAACCAAATATACAATAAAGGCAAGGACCAGAAAAGCAGGAATAGGCTTCTCCGTGAAGCGGCCAACAAGAGCAAACACAAGAATAGCCCCTATTCCAGTGACTACTGACCAGAAAGTAACAGGTCCTATTCCCAAAGGGCCAAACTTCGGTGAGAGGTGAAATAGAGCCATTCCAATCGAGCGGAGTATTAAATTTGAAATCAAGGATGCAATAATCGCAAGGGGACCTACCCATCTCAGGCGCTTCCATGTCACACATCCAGTGAACATACTACTCAGTCTCTCTTTCTAAATATGCCACTACAAAATCCTCTCTAATTATAACACTTACAAACTGTAAGATATAGAGTATTATCTAGCGCCTACGTTTAAAAATGTCTGAATACAGTGCATCGCCGAACACAGCAGAGCATCATTTCCCTCATCACCTTCAATGCCATCAACCCATACAATACGCTTATCTCGGCGAAACCAGGTCAACTGTCGGCGCGTGAAATCGTGTATGGCATACTTTAAACGCTGAACCATTTCAGACTCACTGGAGAACTCACCTCGTAACCAGAGACTAATAAAACGATACTCCAGACCCAGTGCCTCTAGCCGTTCATGGCTTATTCCCTGCGCCAGGAGATTACGAACTTCCTCTATCATTCCCTGCTGCATACGTTCGTCAACACGCCTATCAATACGTCTATAGAGGACCTCGCGCGGCCAGTTAATACCAAGCAAGAGGCTATGATAGAGAGGATTGGCAACCCCTCGTTGTTGTGAAAAGGGTTTTCCAGAAACGATGCATACTTCCAGTGCTCGAATTACACGTCGAGGATTTTTCCGATCGATAGTAGCTGCACTTTGGGGGTCCAGCTCCTCTAATTGCACTAGCAGATCAGCCAGAGGACGAGACTCCAGTTGTGCACGTAACTCGAGCTGTGGCGGAATATGTGGAATCTCGAAGTGATCCACAACCGCCTGAATATAGTGTGGAGAACCTCCAACAAGCAATGGAAGCTTACCATGTGCCAGAATAGTATTAATTGCCTGAATCGCAGCACGCTGAAAGCGCGAGACAGTATAAACTTCCTGTGGATCTACCACATCCAGCAAATGATGTGGTACAAGAGCCCTCTCAGCGGGCGTCACTTTGGCCGTACCAATATCCAGACCCCGATAGACCTGCCGCGAGTCAGCCGAAACGATCTCTCCCTGCAATTTCTGCGCCAACGCAATACCCAGAGAACTTTTCCCTGAGGCAGTTGGACCAAGGACCACAATCAAGTTAGGTAATGAGACCACAACAAACCTTCCAGTACCTTCTATGGATATCGCCGCAATCTGAGCAAATAACTAACCCGCCATATCAGGGCACCAATAATACCCATCCCTAACAGAATACCAAGCAGTGTAAAGCCCCATGCAGCTAAACCTACCGTCAGGCACGATCCAAGCAAACCACCAAGTAGACAGGCAAGCACGATAAGAGGCCAGGAATGATAACGTAGCCTCTTCAACAACCACGCAGTGGTAGCCAAGATCCACTTGTATACACTCGTAGTTGTACCAATAACTGCCCCTAGCGCAATGACCACAAGCATGACTACCAGTTGTAGCCAACCTGGAGCTATATTTAGCAGAATTTGCCAGACAAGATTAGCAGGTGCCAGACACCCCAGTGCACATGCCATACCAGTCATCACATGATCTATCATACCTCTGGTTAACCAGACCTTCTCGTGATTAATGAGTAAAGCCCCCAGCGCTGTAGCAGGGATCATACCTGCCAGGATAACAATAAACCATGGGTTGGGTGGTAAGAGAGCCGGTGAGAGTTGTGTCAGACAAATATACCAGAGGTAGCCCACCATGAAAGCAGAACAAAAAGCGAGACCGAGCCTCTGATAATAGAGTTGTTTTGGCGTAGCAGAACAGGGATCCCAACGTTCTTTTCCATTGGATCGTCCATACTTGAGAACCCCATTGTCATATTTTTCCTCTTTAGCCTTAGCAGACACATCCTGCATGCTTTCAAGAACTAATTGGTTCCCTCCAGATTGTATCGATGTTGGTATTACCAACTCAGCGTCATCCTCATCATCCTCATCCGGTGTCACCGTTTTTCCCGGCCGTCGTCGACCAACCAGAGCCGAGTAACCTTGAATATCTGCATCGACGGTCACAACAATATCTGGTTCGTCTTTCACATATGGCGAAACAATAATAGAGCCTTGATAATGCATATAGCTCTTGAGTTGCCTACTCTGAATACGTACATTGACATACGTATTCATCCCATCAAATTCTGTCCGTTCAACCTTGATCCACGGTTCTGATGGACGGATGGTTCCACTGACACGTAGCCCTTGATACCCACTAATCGTAATACCTAGAGGTGCAGAAAGACCAGATGGATAAACTGGGCCAAAATCGAGTCGACGTGGGCTTACCTGCATAGAGGAGCGCCGAGTGATCGCGAATATGGGAGGAAGAGACTCCCGATACGTTAGAGTCCGATCAAGTAATGCAGCGCTGGTTTCTCTATCCTTTTTATCGTCTATAGCATATCCATTGGCGGAAGGAGCAGCATTGTTACGCATACGTGCATTTGGCCCTACGACTACGCGCAGGAACTGCTCAACTGACTCTAATGGATCGGTGTACATAGTGCGAACACGACGCGTTGCACGTGCCAGTGCCACTTCGCCAATATGGTCTAACCAGCTATCGATTTCACCATTAGCAAGATATTCAGAAGCCTCTTCGGGATAGAGCGCACACAGCTCGGCTAGTTCTTGTGGTTCTGTCGCCATTTCGCCTGTCTCGAAGTAGAAAGAGCTAGCACCACGAAGCGCTAGACGGAAAGCAGCAACATTTTCATAGCGCATCTCAGGTTCTAATGCTGTTGCCTTCTCTAATGCACGTGCTATGGAGAGAGAGACATGTGGATTTGCTAACTGCACATCTTTTACTTTGACCCCAAAGCCCTTTTCAGAGAGTGTATTAGTCAACAAATGAAACAGCGTCATTCCTAACGAATAGATATCTGAGCGCTCATCCGTTTGGGCTGTGCCATACTGCTCAGGTGGAGCATAGCCTGGTGTACCTAGAAGCTGGGTGTCAGGACCATGTGCTGGGCGGAAAAAGCGAGCGATGCCAAAATCAATGAGTTTGATATGGCCCTGACGCGTCAACATAATATTGCCAGGCTTCATATCACGAAAAATGATCGGCGGATTCTGACTATGCAAATATTCTAGAACATCACAGAGTTGCTCGGCCCAGCGAAGCACACGCCGCTCAGGAAAAGGAGCCGCCTGGCGTTCAAGCAGATCCTCCAGTGTATGCCCATCAATATATTCCATCACCAGAAAGTAGCATTGATTTTCGGCAAAAAAATTAGTAAAGGCCGGGAGGTTGGGATGACTCAGCCCCCATAACATCTTGGCCTCGATCTTAAAATTCTGGATGGCCCGGGCTTGTTCCTCGGGAGGCACCATCGAAAGACTCATCTCTTTGATGGCACACAGGATTCCCCGCCGCTTCATATCCCTGGCCAGATATACTGCACCCATACCTCCATGCCCAATCACTCGCTCGATACGGTAATTTTTATGGAGTACAGTGCGTGGCTCTAAGAAGCCTGTGCGAGTATTCCGTCGATCGCTAATTGTAAACCCCTATCTTTTCTCTTCTTCTGTCCCCCAATATAATACGTGCCTCTCAGTATAACATACTACAGTGGGACATACTACCTATTGGGAAACGTTTTTGCCTGCCATGCTTAGATACCATGGTACAATGAAACAGAATCTTGTTCGTAACATTGCACAGAACGATCTCTCTATTTTGACGAAAAAATCCGTCTATTATATAAAACGTTCTTTCATTGGATTGGCTCATCCTTTGGATAACAATCTTTCAATCTTTTATGGAAGAGCTATCAACACAATTTTGTCTGCTTTGTTAAGGCGCTATAAATGCTGATGATAACAAAGTAGTAGTGATTTGAGTAAACAAAGTTAGGTTGGATATTTATGTTATGGTAAGTAATCAGAGGATAAACAGCCAGCAATCCCAGCGGCGTTCCATGCTATTTCTTCTTCTGAGCACTTTAGTCATTCTTCTTGGTGGTACGATCACTCTTCTCTGGCAGCAGCAATCCAGAGAGCTGACTCAAGCAGAGAGCGCTTACGTGGTTGGTCCTCCAACCCTGCCAGCAGAGGTTGTCAATAAAATTCTTGCAGGAACACCCATGGCAGGGAACGGAGCAGTCATTGAGGAGGCATCACGTAATACCAATATTGATGATGCTTTTGCTCTCGGTGTCTGGTGGACTGAGACAAATGATGGTGCAGCAGGTGTAGGTCTGAGCTATCGCAATCCAGGTGGTGTACGCAGTAGTGCTGGATATGCTGTAGGTGGGGGTGGTTATACTATCTATCCTTCTTATGCAGCTGCAATCAATGACTGGTTTAACATTGTAGAGAGTAGATATATCAACCGTGGGTTGACTTCTGTCTATACGATTTGTTATCCATACGTTGGCACTTCCGGTGCTCTAAGTTGGGCTAACAAAGTCTTTAACTTGATGGTCAGATACCATGCCATGGCTCCCATTCCTACTCCTACTCCAACGCCACCTCCAACGCCTTCACCAACACCTAGGCCACGTGACTGGGAACAAGAGCAGCCTGTGAGCATTGTGCAACCAAAGCAGCCTAAGCAATCGGCGCCGACAATTAAGCAGAAGCCCGCGCCAGTTCATGCTAGTGTGCCCACTCTATCTGCTAGAGATGAGAATATCGTAGTTGGTATCGGTCTGCTGGGGTCTACCATCCTTGCTGGTTTTGGAGTAATAGTCAGACGACGTGTACAGGTCTCTGTGGCTCCAACATCCCCAACCTTGCCTATTACAACAGGATTGGCTATGGGCAGCTTCAATGAACTCAACATGCCATCTCTCTCTGCCAATCCGCTCTCACCAGCTTCCAATTCCTACGCATCATCCCTGGTAGCATCTGATTTTGGGCCATTGGAAGCCACATCAGAGCCAGCTACAGCACCTATTCTTGCTGTTTCTAATGGAGGTTTACTCACACGGTTCGGCAGCCCTGGGATCAGCTCTCTTCCCTCAAAGACACCTACCATGCAGCCCGAGCAGGTATCTAGCATCAATGAGCAAAAGAGCATGGACCCACAGACCTTCGATAGCAGCCATGACCCAGGCCCAACCACTACTGCCGGATTACCCACTGTCCGTCCCAGCATCTCGTTACCGATCCGGCGCAAAGAAGCTTCTCTTGAATTGATAGGAGCAGGCAACACACCACAGGAGGGACCGAGAGGCTTACTAAGCCGCTATGTAGACAATTGAAAAGCCCCAAGAGGGGCCCAAAACTAGTTGACAAACCTGGAGATTAGGTGTAATATATTTCGCGTAGTCCCTACGCGAGAAGCCCTCGTGGCGGAATGGTATACGCAGCAGGTTGAGGGCCTGTGCCGAGAGGCGTGGTGGTTCGAGTCCACTCGAGGGCACCCGAAACTATGGGCACCCTCTGTGGGTGCCCGCTTTCTGTCCCACTCCTCATATCTCTTGGGCGACTAGCTCAGTTGGTTAGAGCGGCTGCTTTACACGCAGTAGGTCTGGGGTTCGAATCCCTAGTCGCCCACTACAAACCCGCT
>CBJMBI010000230.1:0-6547 GCA_966427955.1 uncultured Ktedonobacterales bacterium | reverse complement strand
CGCTTAGTTGATCAGCTTTGATTCGTTTAAACAGAGACGATATATCATAGCAGCGTATCTTTCAATGAATTGTCTGCGTCTCTCCAATTAGATATGCAAGGTGAATCGTATCCACTTGACTAATGGCGTGCATTCATTCAAATAGAACTTTGTATAGAAGAGTATGTATGAGAAGAAAGGATGATCCTTGTCTATGGCAGAGCAATCGGAAAAAAGAGGTTCTCATAAGTCTCCGATCTTTTTCATTCTCTCTTATCTATTTAAAACTTTCTCAGCAATGTTACTTTCATTAACAATTCTAATGATTCCAGTAAGATCAACTACAAATTCACTTTTTATGCATGTTAAATATGTATACAATCTATCAGTAAGCAAGCCTATTCCTGCATGGGTTTTAATAGATAATACTGGAATTTACTCTGATCCTGCTAGTTCTCTGGCTATTGCTCGCGTAAGCCAACATACCCCCGTTTCCTTAACAGGTTATTGGCAGAAGGTGAATAAAACGAATTGGCTACAGGTGATGTGGCATACAGGTACGCGATCGCATACAGGGTGGATAGATGCTAATTCGCTAACGCGAGAAAATTTTTCTGGCACCTCATCAGCTTCAATTGGCATGCTCTCAACCCAGCTACAAAATTATCTCTTGGGTCTAGGTTCATCGATAGGCGTTGCAGTCTATATCCCCAATACAAACCAGTATTACCTCTACAATGCCGATCAGGAATTCCCTATGGCAAGCTCAATGAAAGTTCCTATTATGCTTACCATGTTGTCTCAAGCAGAGCTGCAACACCGATCTCTCCTAGAAAGTGATGCAGAACTGCTTCAAGCCATGATTGAGAACAGTGATAATGATGCCGCTCAAGTTCTCTACCAAGAGGTTGGTACAGGATTTGGAATAAGTAGTTTTCTCAGAAGCCATGGACTCTCTGGGATAGTACCTGATTCCAATACTTGGGGCACAAGCACCACATCTCCACAAGCAATGGCACATTTACTCGCTGCACTTTTTGCTGGAGATCTTCTCTCAGCTTCTGGGACATCCTATGCTTTATCTCTTATGCAAAACATAGTACCCGACCAACGTTTTGGTGTTGGGGATACTGCTCCACGGGGAGCTATTGTCTCGATGAAAGATGGCTGGCTTGCTTTGGATCACGGATGGGCAGTTAATTCCTCAGGAATTGTACAGACTTCAAAAATCACCTATATCGTCTCTGTCTATACGGCAGGGCAAGCTTCACAAGAGGCTGGGATGCAAATTATTAATACAGCCTGTCGACAGATCCTCTCTGCACTAACCTAGTAGCTGATGGCTAAGATAGTAAGTAGCTCACTTATCAAGCGGACAGTTGTCCCTCTATCCCTCTTGAAATGGTCTTCCTATAAGCTTATCTTTAGACTGAACCTTGGCCATACGAATCTCAAAAAGCTTCCATTGGCAGGAAAATTTTTGGAGCATATCAATCTGGGGAAGGATACTACAAGGATGAATAACTATCAGACTGAATCTGAGGGAGAAGTGCGTGATGAACATATCCAGCAAGATAATCAGGATAAACAAAAGAAGAGGTCTATTTTATCAAAACATATGTTCATCACCAATCCACGCATACGTATATTTTTACTAGCATGCGCGATGTTATTTTTTGAATTGATTTGTATCCGTTGGATCCCCTCCTACATTCGTTATCTGAGCTACTTCACTAACTTTCTCCTGCTCGCTTCCATTTTAGGTATTGGCTTGGGTATACTCACAGCACGTCGCAAGCGTTTTTGGTTTCCACCATTCTCCTTAATGGTGTTACTACTGATCTATATTGTCTTAGCTAATCACTATGACGTACGTATTCAATCAAACCAGGTACTCTATTTCGGGAATAATATTACATACCAGGAAAATTTCATCGTCCTACCTATCATTTTTGGATTAGTAACTGCCTGTTTTATTCCTCTGAGCCGCTCTTTTGGACTATTATTCAAGGAAATTCAGCCGCTCACTGGCTACACTTTTGACATCATTGGTAGCTTGGCTGGGATCGCATGCTTCTCTGTCATCGCTTACTTTGCTTTGCCTCCGCTCGTCTGGTTTGGTATCTTAGCGTTGTTGATCCTGCTGCTAAGTGACTGGCAGTCAATTCTTCCCGATGCGCTGGCCTTGCTGGGAAGTCTCGCTTTTGTCTGGATCATGCAGCAAGGTGCTTACTGGTCACCCTATTACAAAATTCTGCTTGATCCTGCCTCTCCGCGTGGTTATTCTCTCAGTGTCAACAATGTGGGTCATCAGGTGATGATTCCTTGGCAATACAAAGAACCATTCTACCGGCGTATGTACCAGGTCTTTCCTGGTAAATCGTTCAACAATGTACTAGTCTTGGGGGCCGGTAGTGGATCTGATGTTTCCACGGCATTGGCCTATGGGGCCAAGTCAGTCACGGCTGTGGAGATTGATCCCACGATCCAGCATCTCGGTGCTCTCTATAATCCAGACCATCCCTATAGTAATCCACGTGTGCATGTTGTTATCAACGATGGCCGAGCTTTTCTACAGAATACAACTGAGCATTTTGATCTGATCATCTTCGGAGAGACTGACTCACTCACTCTCACCTCGAGTAATACCAGCTTGCGCTTGGAAAGCTTTTTGCTGACCCAGAATGCTATTAAGACAGCGCAAGCCCATCTGACGAAAAATGGCATGGTAGTGCTCTATAACTACTATCGTAACCAGTGGCTGGTGCAAAAACTAGTTAATATGGCTGGTCATGTTTTCAACCAGGAGCCGCTCGTCTTTACCTATGGCCGCTTTGGGAATGCTACAGTTATCATGGCAGGGCCACGGCTGGCAACCCTGCCAAAGAACGAATTTGGCCCCTATCACAAATGGCAAGTGAAACAGGATGCGGCCATCACCGGTGAGGGCTACTACCCACTGACTTCGCTACCAACAGCCACTGATGATTGGCCATTTCTGTATTTGTACGATCGCAGTTTCCCCTTGCTCTACATCCAGGGATTGGCTGTCGTTGCTCTCTTCGCTGTGGGAGGGACTCTGGCATTAGCTCCCCGGGAGACTCTTAAGCGTTTTAACTGGCATATGTTCTTTCTGGGAGCTGCCTTCATGCTGTTAGAGGTCAAGAGCCTCACTACCTTTTCTCTGCTGTTTGGTACGACCTGGCTGGTCAATTCATTAGTCATGTTTGCTATTCTCTGCGGTGTGCTGCTAGCTGTCTTGATGAACAAGCGACTCAAGATTCAGCGCATTACCCCATGGTATCTACTACTGCTTGGAGCACTATTACTCAATCTTCTTCTGCCACCAGATGCATTATTACTGAATAACCCTCTGTTACGCTATATACTGGCAAGTGCACTAGCATTTACTCCAGTCTTCCTAGCCAATATGATCTTCACTAATTCATTCCGAGATAGTGAGAGTGCCGATATCGCTTTTGCCTCTAATCTTTTGGGTATGCTAATTGGGGGGAGTATGGAATACCTCAGCATGTTGGTCGGCTATCGCCTCTTGCTCATACCTGTGATGATCTTCTATACTTGTGCTCTATTGTTGCGTCCCAAACGATGAGTATTTCCAGAGGGCGTTCTCAGGAGAAGACAAACTTCTGTTGAGAACGCTCTTGCTCATCGTCTTGTAGGCAGATAGATTGCATACCCTGCAACATACACGCGATGATAATCTTTCCCGAAGCGTGATGCGAAAAGCTTCTCCTCAGTAATGCCATCTCCAAAAGTTTGGTCCTGGGAAATGCCAGTGGCATTATCCACTTTGATATGAAAGACATAGGCTGCGTGGGGGTCATCTTGTACGATTTGTAAATAAGATAGATAACGATTTGCCCATAGTTTTAATTCCCTATTGAGGCTAGCGCAAATGATGCGTTCGTTGCTCTCAAGGATAAGTCGATTGCAGGTCCAGTAGTCAGAATAGATGTGTGGAGTGTGAAGACCAAGTAAAGTCTTGATCAACGTATCCTCTCGCTGCGTCTGGTATTGTGCATCTGGAATATGCTGAAAGGTAGTGACAGTTGCTAGAATCAAGATCAAACCAATAAAAGACAAGAGATAAACTTTTATTCTCTCTGATACTTTTCCCCTTATTGCAATTGCCCCGATATTCATTAACTGGTTCAACGCGGACTGGTTCTCAGAGAGTCTGGGCCATAGGAAGCCAACGGTGATAGGGGTTGCTACTAAAAGCACAACCAGATAGCGTGAGGAGAGGATTGGAATAAACTTTGGTGTAGAACTGCACATGTAAACAAGGAGAGTCAGATCTGCGCCCGCTAGTAGCATCAATCGGCTTGTACAGAGAACAAAGTGGTTTCTGTCAGCGGAAGATCCCGAGACCAAGAAGGCTCGATGGTGTTTTTGCATTTCTCTGATGATTTTAAATGCTGCTAGAGTGTGTAGAAGAATGAAGCCAATCCCCCAGCACCCTTGTAGTATTCCACATGAGAGCGAGAGTTGGTTAACCCATTGATCTGCTTCAGAAGATAGTGGACAAAGAAGATTTGCACCGGTTGCTGTAGGAATGCTCACAGCAATCGTCCCCAAGAGAGACAATCCGAAATTTCTGCTTGCATGCCTAAATTCAGTTCCACCTTGCTGGTAGATGCTCAAAATTGTCTGGAGTGTACTATAGCCGGGATGGTAGAAATTGAAAACAAGGATGGGGAATGAACCAAGCAGATAGCCGAGGATAGCAAAGAAGCTGGTCATGGTAGGCACTTCGCTACGGCAGAAGAGGAAGACTAAGAGCAAAGATGCTCCAACAAAAGGCACAATTAGTGGGTGGCTCCAGATCCCTAAACCGATCACTAGACCTAAGCATCCATAGACTACAAGGCGTATGCGCTGCTCTTTCAAACTCATCTTTGAATGAAAAGAGAGTGCAAGCCAACTTGCTAGCAAGAGCGGGAGCGTCGCAAAAAGCAGCGGTTCAAGGTAGCCCTCAGCGAGAAGTTGCTGAGCCAGCGTATCACTAGATCCCAGGCACAAGAAGAAAATGCTGACCAGTGCTATTCCTTTGTTATAAAGCAGGCAAACAAGTCGATAGAGTGCTAACAAGAATCCAACATATAGAACTATAAGGCCCAGACGCAAAGCAAAGAGAGAGGGACCAAAGAACCGAAAGAAGAAAGCTCCAAGGTATGCTTCGAGGGCGCCTAGATAGTTTTGTCCATAGACATAAATAGGCCATTCGCCCCGCTTGAAAATGTGCAGTGCCATAAGACCCATCACACCTTCATCGCTATTGGTTGGAGGCCACCCATTCCAGATTAGGATTATTCTCAGAAGTATTGCCATAGCTAGGAGCAATGCCACACCCAATCCAGAAATGCTGATTTTTCTATATTTGTTGCTCTTAGCAAACATTGAATTGCCGTTTCTCTACTAGTGTCTCCTATTCTTTCAGTAGATTGTAGAAGTGTTTGGCCACAATAGTATATAGGCCAATGAGATGCACTTAGGCTTAATTTTCTAGGAAATCCCCTGTAGCACTAATCTTCTACGTTCTATATCCTGTAGAGTATACTAACAGGAAGCTGAACACTTTTCCAAGGGGAAAGCAGGGACAGTTTTCCCTTGGTCGGAAAAATTATTCCCGTTTCTCTCTCCGGGAGGGAAGAAACATCCGCTTAGGCAAATGTGCCTTCTTCATCTGGGGAATGAAAGGAAATTGTAGAAAATAATAAGCCTCATACTGTATATAAGCAGTATGAGGCTTATTACTAGTCGAATATCTTGATGCTAACTTTCAATGATATCCACGCTGATCAGTGCATCACCGGGATTGCGATCACGCTGTGGATCGCGCTCACGAAGGGAGCGCAGGACATTCATCCCTTCTGTAACGCGGCCAAAGACGGCATGCTTCCCATTTAGATGTGGGGTAGGGCCATAGGTGATAAAGAATTGTGAACCGTTAGTGTTGCGACCTGCGTTGGCCATGGATAAGATGCCTTCGCGGTCATGTGGAATTTCAAGTGCGCTACGCTCATCATCGAAGCGATAGCCTGGACCACCTGTGCCTGTCCCGGTTGGATCGCCACCCTGGGCCATAAAGCCACCGATCACCCGGTGGAAAGTTGTATTATTATAAAAACCATCGCGAGCCAGGAAAACGAAATTATTCACCGTAATTGGCGCCTGAGCTGCCAACAGCTCGATCTTAATATCACCTTTGACCGTATGCAGAATAGCCGTGTACTGCTTTTTAGGATCGATTTGCAACGTTGGTGGGTTTAGATAGTGTTTCGCCAAGAAATATCTCCTCTCAAAGTGAGAGGGCGATCATAACGATCGCCCATTCTCTCTACAATAGAATGTGTTGGGTCTACTAATTGGTCAATTCTAGCATATCACTAAACAAACGGCATGTCCAACTAGTGACTACGAGGTCCACTAAAAGTCACTCCACAAGCCTACAGAAACAGTGCTGCGAAGTGGCAAAGTGTCCTACATTCACCAGAAAAAGCCACCCCAGAATGGGAAGAAACCAAAACCACCCCAGAATGGG
>CBJMBI010000229.1:0-6547 GCA_966427955.1 uncultured Ktedonobacterales bacterium | reverse complement strand
CTATTGAGGGAGTGACGATACCAGCAAACTCCCATGTCTTTGGCTGGCTGGCATCTGCTAACCGCGATGAGCGGCAGTTCCCTAATCCGGAGCAATTTGATATCACGCGCAATCCAAACCGCCATATTGCCTTTGGGCATGGTATCCACTTCTGTCTTGGAGCACCGCTTTCACGCCTGGAGGCTGCGGTAGCTCTTCCTATGATTGTTGCACAGTTGCCAGATCTTCATGTCGTCCACGACCGACCACTTGAACTCTTCGAGGGGCGTACTCTTTTCGGTTTTAAGCATTTGCCCGTCACTTTTAGTGCTTTAGAACCAGTTAGGAATCCAATCGCGTGAACGAGATGGGGGTGTGAGAGGCAGTTTTGCGTCTCTGTTCCTCTCACACCTCTCACTTATTCTTCTTCATGTCAACTTATTGCCCGTGATTTTGTTGTCTATCATCCCCATCAGTATTTTGCTGTGTTTGTTGCTGATCATAGGGCAGCATTTGCCGATCTTTGGCTACGCGCCAAGGCTTCTTGCTATGGGAGGGAAGGAGAAGGCTGTAGTTGCATCAAATTGCTATTGCGAGTAATATGAGAGTTGTTAAAAGTCTTCTGTGAGAGATTTGTGAAAGGAGTGGCGGCATTCCCTATTCGCCTGACCGTGACGTTTTCCATTAGTGCCGCTAATTGGAGAGATGCCAGAACCAAAGCCCTATGAAGTGTTCGAACACACTGCTGATGTCGGTCTGCATGCCTTTGGTCACACATTGCCAGAGCTGTTTGTTCATGCGGCCCAGGGCATGGAGAGTCTTCTTGTCCCACCTGAGCAAGTGCGTGTCCAGACGAGTCGCCAGATTACTGTTGACGGCCATGATACGATCTCTTTGCTCATTGCATGGCTCAACGAACTGGTTTTCCTGTTTGATACAGAATATCTTCTTTTTCGGGATTTTGTGATTGAGAATATGAGTGAGACACAAGTAATTGGACAAGCGTTCGGTGAGCCCTATGATAGACAACGCCATCATCTCGGCTGCGCCATCAAGGCCGTTACTTGGCACGAAGCTGCTGTTACCCGCCTAGATGACGGATATCAGGCTCGAATCATTTTCGATTTATAAAGGTCAAGGGAGGGGGGTAATATGAGTGAGAATATTCCTTTGGAGCGTGTTGATGCCAATCGCTGGCGCATCCCTCAGCGCTATCGTCCTGAGATGCGCGTCCCTGGCATGGTGTATGCCGATGATGAGTTAATTGAGCAGATCAAAGCGGATAATTCTCTCCAGCAGGTTGCAAATGTCGCTACGTTGCCTGGCATTGTGGGACATTCTCTAGCTATGCCTGATATCCACTGGGGCTATGGGTTTCCAGTCGGTGGCGTGGCTGCAACTGACGCTGAGAAGGGAGTTGTCTCCCCCGGCGGTATTGGCTTTGATATCAATTGCGGAGTGCGCATGCTTGCGACTGACTTGCAGCAAAATCAGATCAAGGGGCAGGTAGATAGACTCGCAGATGAATTGTTTAGAAACCTCCCTTCAGGTGTTGGCGGCGAGGGCATGCGGAAATTGACAAAGGACGAGATGCACCAAATCATGCAGCGAGGATCGGCGTGGGCAATCGAAGAAGGCTATGGCTTTGCCGAAGATGTAGAAAATACTGAAGAGAATGGTTGTCTGGCGGGTGCCAATCCTGATGCCGTAAGCCAGAAGGCCATCCAACGTGGGATCAATCAGCTCGGAAGCCTGGGCTCTGGAAACCATTTCTGTGAGGTACAGGTCGTTGAGCACATTTATGATGAACAAGCCGCACAAGCTTTGGGTATTGGGGAAAAAGGACAAATTGTTGCCACTATCCATTGCGGGTCACGGGGATTTGGACATCAGATAGCAGAAGATTATATCAAGCTAGCAGAGGCAAAACAGAAAGATTATGGCTTCAAGCTTGTTGATCGGCAATTGGCATGTTTACCCTTACAGACTGTAGAAGGACAACAGTATCTAGGAGCGATGGCCTGCGCCGCTAACTTTGCCTGGGCGAACCGTCAATTGCTTATGCATGGTGTCCGTCAGGCTTTTTCTGCTATCTTTGGTCGCAAGGCACGAGCCAAGGATTTGCCTCTGGTCTATGATGTCTGCCACAATATTGCGAAGATAGAAGAGTATGAAATAGATGGGCAAATATGTCGTGTCTGTGTTCACCGTAAGGGAGCTACACGTGCATTCCCCGCTGGTCATCCAGCGATTCCTGAGAAGTATCGAGCCGTTGGTCAGCCAGTCCTGATTCCTGGCGATATGGGCCGCTATTCCTTTGTGTTGGTTGGCGCTGCTGACTCAATGAAACAAACCTTCGGTACTTGCTGTCACGGTGCTGGACGACGCCAGAGCCGTACCGCAGCGAAGAAATCAATCAGCAGCAAGGATTTGCTAGCACAATTGGATGCACGTGGCATCACGGTCCGTGTCCATAGCAAAAACCTACTAAGTGAGGAAGCGCCGACTGCTTACAAAGACGCGCAAAAAATAGTTAATGTGGTACACAACGCGGGTCTGGCGCAACTGGTTGCACGTCTCAAGCCGATTATCGTTGTGAAAGGATAGGGAGTAGCTTCTACCAAGTTTCCTCCTACACGATTAAATCTCAAGCCTCTTGGAATCCTTCCCATCCAAGTGACGTTTTGATGTCTTCTGACATACCAGAAGACCGAAAGTGTCATAGTGAAATTTGTCCCTGTTTCCCCCTAGAGAAGTACACCAACTTTCGCTACAATTGTAGCAAAGGTCATTGCTTTGAGGGTCATGGGCAAGAGACGTGTTAACAATTGTTGTTACCACCAAAGCACCTCTAGCAAAACCCACTCCAGATCGATTGAGACAGCTTTGTAGTGCGCTCTACATCTTTACTCATTGCTTCCTATCCGTTTACCCGAGAAATCTGAAGTATATACATTTGAATGAAAAGGAACCAACAATGAAATGGAATGAGCGACTCAGATATAAATGTCAGTTGGAACACGACAATTTCCTCCAACAAGTGAAAGAGCACCTTTTTGCAGGGGACCATCTAACCTTCGTCATGCAACACGATTTGTGCAGCGATGGGAATACAGCCCTGGCCGAGGCATTGGCCACAGATAAACAGGTACAGACTCACTTTCATGATGGCATCCTGTGGGCCAGGTTGGGACCGCAGCCGAATGTTTTGGGTCAGTTTGCTCGTTGGGGACAGCTCTTAGGGGTTATGCCAAGTCAGGTGAAGAATCTCAATAGCCGAGAAGCTTGGCGCCAGGCTCTGCAAATGGCAATTGGCTCTCGTCGCTTGCTGCTCATTATCGAGGACGCCTGGACGGTTGAGGATGCTCTCGCTTTCCAGGTCGGCGGCCCTCAATGCACCTATCTCCTAACCACCCACCTATCCAATCGCGAGCCAGTTCCAGTGTGACCCACACTCTTCCCAGCAAGCGAGGAAGGCTACTATAAGCCAGCCATCCCACTGAGCGCTTTGTTAATCGTGTCAGTTGCTACCAACTCCTTGTAATCGGGAGCCATCGCAATGAGACCTGCTTTCACATGAAACTGATCAGCGGTGTTATATGCCTGCTGGCTGACCTGAGGCGTCAGCGGCACACTCGCTTTCGTCGCATTCCAGGCAATGTTGAGCACTTTCTTGTCAAGCTTGAGATACTTTTCCAGCAGAGCTGTCATTTGATTGGGATTCTTATGGATATAGTCTTCCGCCTGAGCCATCGCACGAATAAAGGCCTGCACCGCCCTGGGTTTAGCATCAATCACGCTCTTCCTAGCATAAGACACGCCGAAAAGTTGCCCTTGCATATCTGGCACATCTCCACGCACTGGGCTAATAAAGATATCGCCAAAACCTTGCATTTCGGCCTCTTCTCCTCCCGGTACAAGAACGGCAACGGCATCAACACGACCAGATTGCAGCGCCGCTAGCTGCGACGGAATGGCTGCGCTCAGATTCACTTTGATGGCATCCTTCTGAGCATCTAGCCCCTGTTGCCTGAACAAATAGGTCACCAGCATATCCGGCGCGCTTCCTGGCGCTGAAATACCAATCTTTTTGCCCACTAACGCTTTTATCTTATCAGCAAGCGGGCTGGTAGCCGCGAGATGCGCCTTCTGCTCAAAGCTCTTGCTTACCACAATATCTAGCAGAAATGCATTCGAGAACGCTCCAATAATTCTGATAGATGTATCAACCTTTGAAATCATAAAAACATCAGTAATTCCCCCCACTCCGACTTCAGCTCCTCCTGCTTCAATCGTTGTTGCTAGCTTGGAGCCGCTTCCCATCTGAGGAGGAATTGGGGGAACAAGTGTCAATCCTTGCGCTTTAAAAAAGTTCTTCTCAAGGGCAACATACAGAGGAAAAGCAGAGATTCCATTGGCAATCTGCGCGACCTTCAAGGTCATAGAATCTGTGGAACTTATCGTCCCACCACTACTGCATGCCGCTAGTGGCAAACCAGCGCACAATAAACAGATAAGCAGCAACAAAAATGGTCGCATGGAAAAATACATGGCCTCTCCTTCTTTCAAAAAAATGTTTCCAACACATGGACACCTCTACGGGATCATCTTCCGGCCTATGCTCATTCCCCCCTTCCAGCGTGAGGTCTTGTGATCAATGAAGTTGACGACAGCGTTCAGCATACTACCAATAAGGGTCAGAACCAGTAAAGCAGCAAAAACGCCGGCGGTATTAAATGAGGTTGCCGAGGAGTCGATGAGATAGCCAAGACCCCGATTCGACGCGATCAATTCGGCAATAACGGCCCCGATCAGCGCATAAGGGATAGCAATATGCACACCAGTCAGCATATTACTGGTAGCAGAAGGAATGATCACCTTCAATATGATATCTCGCTGCTTGCCCCCCATGAGACGCACGGCATCGATAAGATTCTGGTCAACGTTACGTACTCCTGCCAGAGTATTGAAAAAGACTAGGAAGAAGACTGTTATGGTGGTGAAGATCACCTTCATCTGTATGTCAATGCCGAACCACAGGATGAAGAGGGGAGCAAGAGCTATTTTCGGGATGCTGTATATTGCTGTGATGAAAGGCTCAAAAAACTTCGCCAGAGTTTGCTCAATCCCAAAAAAGAAACCCACCAGAATACCACTGATAATGCCAAAAACGAGACCGAGCAGCGTTTCCTGGAGCGTAATCGATGTATGGAACCAGAGCGTCCCATCACGCATCCAGGCCACAAACTGATTTGCAATAGCCAGCGGGCTACTGATGAACAGGGGATCAACATATCTGCCAGAGACAAACTGCCACACCACCAGCAGGCAAACGACCAGCACAATGCGACAAATATTGATGATCAACTCCTTCCTCCTGTGCAGTCGCTTTAGACGTCTGCTAGCAGGGGAGGGCTGTATGCTATTTTGATCCTCTTGCGATAATCTTTCAGAAAAATCTGTTGTGCTCATATTTGCAAATCCTACTGTTTATGTGCGATCATTAAGGCATCCCATAGACGATGATAGATCTCCACAAATTGCAGTTGGAAGCGTATCCTGGTGGCATCGCGAGGTCGCGGCAGGTCGATGTATTCGTCAAGGACGATTCTCCCGTGTGTGCCAAGCACAATCACACGATCCCCTAGCACGACAGCCTCTTCGATATCATGTGTAACAAACAGCACACTCTTGCCACTCCCGGACCAGAGACTGAGCAACTCTTCTTGCAACTCCAGACGCAGTTGCGCATCCAGTGCTCCAAAAGGCTCATCCATGAGCAAGGTCTCTGGGTCAGTGCTGAGCATGCGCGCAAGGCTGGCACGCCGCAACATGCCTCCCGAAAGTTCTCGTGGATACAGCTTCTCAAATCCTTTTAGCCCGACCTTCCATATCAGCTCGCTTGCTATATACGCACGCTCCGTTTTCTTGACACCACGTATCTCTAGCGGCATCTCGATATTGCGCTCAACGCTCCTCCACGGCATGAGCGTGTCCTTTTGCGTCAGATATCCCACTTCGAGACGCGGACTGACCACCTGACTATCTCTGTAGTAGACCTTACCCGATGTTACGGGCAACAGTCCTGCGATGATGTTAAGCAACGTTGACTTCCCGCAACCACTTGGCCCGACCAGCACAACAAAGCTTCCTTGCTCGATCTCCAGACTAATACCAGACAGCACTCTAATTTCCCGCTGACCATGTATAAATGTTTTATTTACTCCTTCAGCACAAATAAGTGAGCCCATCCAGATATACCCCTTCATGAAGCTTTTGTAAATTCTTCCGTAAAATCCTGTCTACTATTACCTACTTGTCAGGACTGCCTGGGCTATCATCACACTTCATCCCATGTTACACCATAACTCTAACAGCCAGATTTTATTTACGCAACTAGATAGCTCTAATGGGTAGCTCTTTCTATCCATGAAGAAAACAAAAATCTTCCCCTTTCATGTAAATAATATCACGCTCTGACAAAAGCGCAGCAAATGACATCTCACCCGACCCCTCGGTAGCTCACCCAAAAGCTGAGATGGTGTATACTAAGACAAAGGACTTGGAC
>CBJMBI010000228.1:0-6548 GCA_966427955.1 uncultured Ktedonobacterales bacterium | reverse complement strand
ACAGGCGGTGCGATGAGACGCACATACAAGTATTGCAGTGTTTCAATGTCGGTCACCATTCTGCTCAATATATCTCCACTTGAATACGCTCTCGTTTGGCCTCTGCGGAGCGCCATCAAACGAGCAGGTGCTAAGGGTTCAAGCGCGTGATAGAACCAGACGCGTATTCGCGCCAGTAACTGGAATGAGACCGCGTGTGAGACATACCGTTCGAGATAGCGAAACACGCCACGTGCGATGCCGAAGAAGCGCACTCCCACAATTGCCAGACTGAGAGCGTCAATGGACGGGTGCATTGCTGCAGCAGAGATCAGATACGTCGAAGTCGCTATCAGACCGATGCCACTCACAATCGTCAAGCAACCCAAAACACTTGCCAGCATCATCCATCCTTTGAGTGGTACTACCAGAGCCAGTAAGCGTCGAAAAGTGGTATTCATACATGTTTTCCTTCATATGCTCTCACTAATTGCCTGTAGAGACCACTCTGCTGCATCAGAAATTGGTGGATGCCAGTCTTGACGATGCGTCCACTATCAAGCACAAGAATCTGATCGGCGTCAGAGATGGTGCTCAAGCGGTGTGCAGCGATCAGGACGGTTCGCCCACACATGAGCTGCTTGGTGGCAGCAAGAACAAAGGTTTCTGTTTCGGGATCGAGCTGCGAGGTTGCTTCGTCCAGAATGAGGAGGGGTGCATTCTTCAAGAATGCCCGTGCTAGGCAGAGTCGCTGCGCCTGACCTCCGCTCAAGCATGCTCCACGCTCCCCTATGATCGTTTCGTATCCCTGTGGCAAGGCCTGAATAAATTCGTGAGCATATGCCTGTTTTGCCGCTTTGATGATTTCATCACTCGTTGCATCTGGTTGGCCGATGGCAATATTCTCTCGAACTGTGTCATTGAACAGATAGGGACGTTGTGGTACCCATGCGATTTGCTTGCGCCACTCTGTGGTAGGAAGTGCTTGAAGGTCCTTTCCATTGATGGTGATTCTCCCATGCTCTGGTTCAAGAAAGCGCAAAAGCAACTGGATAAGAGTACTCTTGCCAGCACCACTGGGTCCAACGAGTGCTACTTTCTTGCCGGAGGGAATAGTAAAAGAGATTTCGCGCAGAGCTGGACGCTGCTCATCATAGCTGTAGGACACCCCCTCAAAACGGAGTTCTCCTCTGCCTTGCTGCCATGGTTGCTGGGGGGATTGTGTCAATTGAACTGGAGCGGAAAGTGGCGTTTCAAGAATGGCAAAGATCCGATCGAATGCTGCATGGCTCGTCACGCTGGCATGGTAGCATGCTCCGAGTTGACGCAAAGGGAGGTAGAATTCAGGAATGAGTAACAACACAAAAAGGGCAGGTCCAAAATCCATCTGACCATATAGAACACGTAAGCCAATCTCGACAGCGACTATTGCTGTACAAATGGTCGCTCCCATCTCCATGACCAGTGATGAGAGGAAGCCAATGCGCAAGACCCGCAGCGTGGTCTGCGCAAACTGCATGCTCACTTTGTGGATATGCTGCTCTTGCAGATGTGCCCTGCCAAACATTTTCAGTGTTGGGAACCCCTGTAATACATCAAGGAAATGAGCACTCATGAGACTTAATTGTTGCCATTGTCGCTTGGCCTGAGTATCAGCTGCAGTACCAACCAACATCAGGAAGATGGGTAATAGTGGAGCTGTCAGGATTAGCACTAGACCAGAGAGCCAGTCGGTGAGTGTGACTGCAATCAGGACCATCAGCGGGACGAAGGAGGTCAAAAAGAACTGTGGCAGCAACTGGCAGAAGAAGGGATCAAGAGATTCCCCTCCTTCGACGGCTGTATTGACAAGTTCCCCGCTTCGCTCACCTTGGATATAACGCGGTCCGAGCACAAGCAAACGCTCAAAAAGGAGTCGGCGCAGCTCCACCTTGACATGCCCTGCGAAGCGACCTGCTAACGCGCCATTGAGCCAGACGAGTATGGCTTGAGCTACAATTACCACTAACAAGAGCAACATGGCCTTGATCAGCGAACTATGCCAGGAGAGAAAGCGTTTCTCGAGAAAGACTCCATTCACTATCCCACTCAAAGCATGTGCCTGCAGGATGATGAGACTTCCAGCGAGAGCACTCAACACAGCTAGCGCGACGAGATATGGGCGCATACCAGGAACAGAATGGAGAAGGCGTCTTATATATTTCATTGGTTATTTAGAGCTTTCATCGCTAGAGATAACAATACATGCGAGGAGTTCTGCCTGCTAAACGGCCTCTCGCATGTGCTCGTCTGTAACTTTGTGCTGTGTGGGATGGCCAAGTCGCTGGCGAAACACCCAGTAATTCCAGCCTTGATACGCCAGCACGATGGGAACGAAAAGGAGGGCAATCCAGCTCATCACAGTCAGCGTATAGGGACTAGATGCCGCATTCGAGATGGTCAGGTCCCAGACTGGATTGAGGCTGGAAATCATCACGCGTGGGAACAAACCCAGGAAGATCGTCAGCGTCGAAAGGATGATCGTCAAACCTGTCAGAAGAAAGGCCCAACCTCCCCATTGGCGTTTGATGAACCAGCCTGCTGAGAGCAGAGCCGCTCCAGCCCCCAATGGTGCAACGCCTGGATCGACCCCGAGCCGGACAAAGACATCCGTGGTGAAATAGCCGATGAACACGAACAAGAAAACGAGGACCACAGCAGGAAGCCAGACGTAGTTCGCTGCACGAAAAGCTTTGGATTGCATCTCTCCCTCGGTCTTCAGACTCATGAAGATGGCTCCGTGGAGGAGAAACAGGGCAACAAAGGCTAGTCCGCCCAGCAACGCATAAGGGTTGAGGAGGCTCCAGAACCCACCAACGTAGTTCATCTGTGCATCGATTGGTACCCCTTCAATCACATTCGTGATCGCCACGCCCCAGAGGAAGCCAGGCAACGTACTTCCCAGAAAGATCATCCAGTCCCAAAAGCTCCGCCAAGCAGGACGTTCATCCTTGCTACGGAACTCAAAAGCCACACCACGAACAATCAAAGCAAGCAGCATCAGCACTAATGGTAGATAAAAGCCACTGAAGAGCGTCGCATACCACTGGGGAAAAGCGGCAAACATGGCACCTCCAGCCGTCAGTAACCACACTTCGTTAGCGTCCCAGAAAGGACCAATCGTATTGATCACGAGGCGGCGCTGAGCATCATTTTTGCCCAGGAATGGCAGCAGCATGCCGACACCAAAATCAAACCCTTCGAGGAAGAAGAAACCAGTAAAGAGTATGGTGATGAGAAGAAACCATAGAATGTTCAAAGTCATTAAAAGTGCTCCTTCAACTTAATAGAGTTCCACCAGGGATATTGTCGCTTTGCCCTCGCTCTCGTGCTCTCTGACGGGATCCCCCTTGGCATACTTGATGAGCAGATAGCCATCAGCAACAGCTAAAGCTCCGTAGGTGAGAGTAAAAGCGATGAGAGAAGTGAGAACCAAGCCCATGTTCACAGTTGGCGAAACTGCCTGAGCAGTTTTGAGCAAGCCAAAGACGATCCAGGGCTGGCGGCCCATCTCTGTCATGATCCAGCCTGCGGTATTGGCGAGATAGGGCAAGCCAATCGCAGGCAGAAAAAGCCACAGGAGCCAGCGCGTCTGATCAAGTTGCTTTCTCAGCAGAAGGAACAGACCAAGTAGTGCGAGCAAGATCATTACCATTCCTGCTCCCACCATAATGCGGAAGCTCCAATAGGTCACAGCTACAGGTGGAACATAGTCACCAGGACCATATTTTTGCTGGTAGGCTGTCTGTAAGTTGTTGATACCCTGCACCGTTCCACCCGCTTCGTTATAGGCGAGGATACTCAAGAGATCAGGGATACGAATCGCAAACACATCTTTGCGTTGTCGCTCGTTGCCAATGGTAAAGATGGAAAAAGATGCTGGATCTTCACTCTTCCAAAGTGCCTCGGCAGCTGCCATCTTCATGGGTTGCGACTGCACCATGTGCTGTGCTTGATAATGCCCCACAAGAGCTACTAGGAAGCTGGCAATCACAGCTGTCACGATCCCGAGATGCAAGGAACGTTGGAAGAGTTCGCTGTCCCGACCTTGCTTGAGAACATGATAGGCACTGATACCCACGACGAAAAAGGCGCCCGTAGCCAGCCCTGCTAGAAGAACATGGGGGAACTGAACCCAGAGATTGGGATTAGTGAGCAGAGCAAAGAAGTCGGTCATCTCGGCTCGCCCATGGCGAATCGTATAGCCCATTGGCTCCTGCATAAAAGAATTGGCGATCAAAATCCAGAAAGCGGAAAGATTGGAACCAAGCACGACAAGCCAGATGGTAGTCAGATGCAGACCCTTGGAGAGCTTCTCCCAACCAAAGAGCCAGATGCCCAGGAAGGTCGATTCTAGAAAGAAAGCCAGCAAGGCCTCGATGGCGAGGGGTGCTCCAAAAATATCGCCGACAAAACGCGAATAAGTCGACCAGTTCATCCCGAACTGGAATTCTTGCACGATGCCCGTGACGACACCCATCGCAAAGTTGATTAAGAACAAGTGTCCCCAGAACTGGGCCATACGCTTGAAGGTCTCGTTGCCTGTACGCACATAGATGCTCTCCATGAGAGCTATGAGCAATGAGAGCCCAAGTGTCAGTGGGACAAAGAAGAAGTGGTAGATGGTGGTGATGCCAAACTGCCAGCGGGCCAGGGTTAATGCATCCATACAAGCTCCTTCATCAGTGTTTCTCAGAGGTCTTTTCTCTGGCTAGTTTAAGGATAGTGTTGGCAAATCACGACTATATCACAAGGTAGAGCAGAGAGATCACAGTATGATCACGGGTTCCACATCATGAGAGATGCCGAGCACTCGCTGTGGTTGTGACCCGTTTGTGATTCTGCTTGGCAGGCATGTGATACTGCTGTGATGCTGGATGCATATATTCTCTTCAGAAAGCAACGCTGGTATAACAGTGAGAACAGTTCATGCGTACAGAACAGTTGATTTCTCTATAAAGAGAAAGTATTGAGTTATACTTTTTATGCTCACAAAGCCATGCTATAGGAGATTTACATGTCAATCGATGACCGGATGCATCTCAACCTGATGCATCGCTACTGGAATGCCGCTAACTATCTCACCGTTGGCCAGATCTATCTACAGGAAAATCCCTTATTACGGGAACCATTATGCCCTGAACAGATCAAACCACGCCTGCTGGGACATTGGGGAACGTCACCCGGCCTCAATTTCATCTATGTCCATCTCAATCGGCTCATTCAGGATCACGATGTGAATATGATCTATCTGGCAGGACCTGGCCACGGCGGACCAGCCATCCTGGCCAATGTGTATCTGGAAGGAACCTATAGTGAGGTCTACCCGAAGGTCACTCAGGATGCGGAGGGCATGCGCCTGCTCTTTCGCCAGTTTTCAACACCCGGAGGAGTCCCAAGTCATGTGGGGGCACCAACGCCAGGTTCTCTTCATGAAGGGGGTGAGTTAGGTTATGTGCTCGCTCATGCCTTTGGGGCTGCCTTTGACAATCCCGATCTGATTGTGGCCGCCGTTATCGGAGACGGAGAGGCTGAGACTGCTCCTCTGGAAGGGTCATGGAAAAGTATTGCCTTCTTGAACCCAGTTCGCGACGGGGCCGTTCTGCCGATTCTCCATCTCAATGGATACAAGATTTCTGGTCCGACGGTTCTGGGACGGGCTGACAACGAGAGGATAGAGCGTCTCATTGCTGGTCATGGCTACGAGGTCCACTTCGTTGAGGGGGATGACCCCATGAGCATGCATCAGGCTTTTGCCGAGACATTGGATACCTGCTATGCCAAGATTCGTAGCTATCAGGAAGAAGCCCGCCAGAATGGTTTTTTCAGACAGCCACGATGGCCTGCCATTGTCCTGCGTACTCCTAAGGGCTGGACCGGGCCTAAAGAGGTCGATGGCGTTCCCATCGAGGATACCTTCCGTTCCCACCAAGTTCCCGTGGCAGATGTGAAGGGGAAGCCAGACCATTTGCACCTCCTGGAGCAGTGGCTGCGGAGCTATCATCCAGAAGAACTCTTTGACGAGCAGGGCCATCTGCTTCCTGAGTTGGCTGCCCTAGCGCCGCAGGGTGACCGCCGTATGGGAGCGAATCCGCACGCCAACGGTGGCAAACTCCTGGTCGATTTGGATCTGCCACCGTTTACGGACTATGCTATTGACGTCAAAGCACCTGCTACCGAGCACCATGAATCAACGCGTCAGTTGGGCAAGATGCTGCGAGACATCTTCTCCAGAAATGCACAGCAGCAGCATTTTCGTCTCTTTTGTCCCGACGAAACCAATTCCAATCGTCTAGGCAATGTCTTTGAGGTGGAGAACCGCTGTTCAATTGAAACGATTCTCCCCACCGATGATCACTTATCTCCCGAAGGGAGAGTCATGGAAGTCCTCAGTGAGCATCTGTGTGAGGGTTGGTTAGAAGGGTACCTGCTTACTGGACGTCATGGTCTCTTTGCGACCTATGAGGCCTTTGCAATGGTTGCTGCATCAATGACGGTTCAACATGCCAAGTGGCTCGAAGAAGCGGTCA
>CBJMBI010000227.1:0-6570 GCA_966427955.1 uncultured Ktedonobacterales bacterium | reverse complement strand
CTGCCAGCATGTGCGATTTTCTGAGGTGAGCTTCTAGCTCTTCTGGTGTGAACATCATATGAGAGGGAACACTTTCGGCTTCATTTTCAAGAATGGTTAAACTCCATCAATCACGTGCTACAAAGATTTTGCGCGTATAGAAACGCATCGCAAGAGAGAGTGGTAAAAGTAACAATATAGATCAAGTATACCCAAAAAAAGTGCTTATGGTAGTCGGACGGAGGGAAAATTTGAGAAAACGATCCACAGAACGCTCAATCCTTCCACGCAGCTCTGGGATTTCCACCTTCTGGTGAATACTAACGAAGGAAAAGAGCCCTAGGCGAAGAAACCCAAGGCTCCTCACGCTTCTTCAACGACTCGACTCGACCTCTTTGCCGTTGAGCACGTGCAAATTTTCCACGATCTGGATGAACTCTTCCAGACTTGGGCCGAGAGCTTCGCCTAAGATACCAAGGCGCCCGTGATAGAGCACGAATCTGGAGTAGTAGACTGGAGCTGTCCGATAGCTGACGTAGCCTTTGAAGCACTTGCTGTCTATGGTAAAGACAGCATCTTTGGCAACAAAGAGGTGGCTTCGATCCAGACCAGGAAACTTACTAGTAATGATCTCGACTCCAAGAACGGTTTGTGCAAGAATGGCTAGTTCAGGCTTGTACTTAGGATCTTGCAGCGGCTCCTCCTCATAGAGGCGACTCTCAACGACGAAGTTCCGCCCGCCCTTCTTATGTGGCATGTAGCGAGGAGAAGCGTATTCGATCCTCAGACGGTCCTGATGGAGGGTCCCGTGCAGAGCGTGGCGCAGTTCGCACACCTCTTCGGTGAGCCCGTAGACAGGAGCATTGATGAACGCTGCTGCTTTCTCTACTGAGAACATCGAGAGCGGTGCCCACTTTTGCATCCGTTCCCGCATGGATTCTTCCTCTTTCATGAGAACCTCAGGAAACAAAGCTAACTGGCTGTACAGGGGACTGCACGACTTCACCATTGTACGTCCCTAGTGTCGTCACAAGGGCTGATACTGAGGATGGTGGCAGGATAGCTGTAACATCGCCATTCGAATCAACTTGCCGGCAGAAGGCAGCAGTGATTATCTGCGCTTGTGAGAGCTGTCCATTCTCAATCGTGCTTGGAGTTCCATTCTCATAGGCCGCTTGTTCTCCGACTTCTCCCACGCTCCCACCATTACCAGGCTTGCACTCCGACGGACAGGTGTATGTTATGCCTGCATTGAATCGCACATTATCCACGTTTCCTTCGCCACAGTTGCTTTCGGCTTGCAAGCTTAACTCCACCGTGATGCCCTTACCTGATAATGGCCCATCAACTATAGTTGTCGAGCCCAGAACGCCTTTCACAGATAGCCACTGTAAGCACTCCTCGTAGAGCTTCCTTCTTGTATTCTCCAAGACCTCTGGATCGATCTTCTCCGGTGTGAGATGCTCTGTCCCTTTGTCCTGCTCAGAGGGCGCCCGACTCTCTGCAAGCATCCGCCTCACACGAGCTGTAAACTCTGGATCTTTGCCAGCTTTTTCTACCACAGCTTTCAAAGTGGCAATCTGCCTCTCATCCAAAGAGAGCTTCTTCTTCTCTTTCTGATTTTGTTGCTCTGATGAAGCCTCCCCATCATGTCGTCCCTGGACCTCACCTTGAAGCGAGTTCTTGGAAGTATCCCCCTGTTCTCCGGAGCTTTTAACCATCTCTTCATACAATTTAGGCCATAACTGCTCAACCGTCGGGCTTTTGGGGTGAGAGAATGCTTCTGGCGTCACGTTGCCAAATGAGCGCTCCAGATGCGTTTGGTTCGAGAGATGCGACAACCCCTTCTGGTCAAGATGGAGTGCCGTTGCATTGTTGCCGTCCCTGCTGCCACTGTCAGGGCTCACCAGAGCCGTGCTGGGAGCGTCAGATGTGGAGAGCGCATGTGCTCCCCCTAGACCCGAGAATGCTTGGACAGCCATTGCCGCCGTCACACCCTTTATTGTCGCCTCCGCTGCCTTCAACGCGCCTGCAAAGGCAATCCCAACGCCCTGCTTGGCGCGGTCATAGAGTGTCGAGCTGCTCTCTTGTGACTTGCTACTACTTTTTTCTCCGATTGACTTTCTACAGTTTTATCGTGTGTGATTCTAGTTTCCCTATTTCCCAATTTAATACTCCTTTGAATTTTTCAAGAATGATTAAAATCCCATTAATAGCTCATACTCGCTACTCTGCTGCCTTCAGACAGCTTCCGTAGCCAAACAGCTTTTGTGAGAGATTTGCTAGTATTAATTGCACTACCTATCTGCTACACAAATGAGTATACACAAAAAATTCTGAATAATCAAGGAATTTCTTACTGGAGAATTACTATGCGCTATTGATGTCATAGTCATAGAGCTAAGAACTTCTGATGAAAGTGCAAATTTACAGAGAGGTATAGTAACTTGCAGGCCTCCTAGAGACTTGTGACGCTCCGCAGGGATTCTCAACCCTGTGGAATGCCTCGATCTCTTGCCCATTCTCTTGTCAGTGCCTGCTTTGAAGTAGCGAATGAAGAAGGCGAAACAGGCCAATAAAGATCAGAATGAAACCTATTTCAGCTATTATCGAGAATGGAAGCGGGACTGGCAAGAGCTTCACAGCAAAGATCAACGGCTGATACCACGGAGGCGGGCCTCCAGTAGCGTATTTGCCGAGAGGGTAAAAAAAGTAATATAGGTAATAATAGGATGCTATCCACAAAAACAAACACAAGACACCAGAGGTGATAAACATTCTCGCCTTTCTTTTCTGACGGCCCTCATTGGTCTTCATGCCTCGCCTTTTGTGTTGAGCGTTAGCTTGAAGCGGCATTGCACATCCTCCTTCTCTTAGAGTCGGTTCCGTGTAGTGCGTGTGGTGTGGGGGCCTTAGCTTGAAGAGGCATTGTACAGTTCCTGTAGTCCATGAGGGCCTTGTCCTACCCTTGTTCTCTTACGCGTGAGCCTGTTTCGTATGAAGTGGTGCAAATGCAAGCTCGAATCCCTTAGCGGAATTTTGAGGGATTTTTATGTTGGGACCCCAACTCTGAACACTTACCAGAAAATGTGACTCTACTGAAGTGTCAATGAGACCGCAGTTATGGCAAATGTTGCGTCTGCTGCCGAATTTATCTCTTCTGGAGCTTTTTTAAACTGCACCAACGCTTTTTTGTTAGGCACAAGAATCTTATCAAGGTTCATTAAGTCTGGATGAATTCCATTGATAAGAGTGTTTGTATCAATAGTCACTACTATAGTTTTTTCTGCATAGCTTCCTGGACCAGAGAGCTCTTCGTGAGGAATCATGACGAAGTTTCCAAGAGTATTGCCTGTAACCTTGGAAACGAATCCTTGTGAGATTTCTCCATATAGGGAAAGTTGTTGGGGGGTCTCTGTGAGTGTCAACGAGGTCGCAGTTCCGTTAAATTTTGCGACTGATGTCGAAGGTAGACTTTCTGGAGCGTCTTTAAAATTCACTGACAACACTTTTTTGCCAGCCAAAAGAATGTCATCAAGTTTCATTAAGTCTGCATGAGTTCCATTGATGAGAGTGCTTGTATCAATATCCACTGCTAGGGATTCTCCTACATAACTTCTTGGACCAGAAATCTGTGCATCAGGAATCATGACGAAGTGTCCAAGAAGAGGGCTTCCCGCTGTAACCGTGTAGATGAAGCTCTTTGAGACACTTCCTGTTACCATAAATTGGTTCGAGCCAGTTTGTGGATCTTGAGCGTTACAGGCAGTATAGCTTACAAGTAAAAATGTCGCTAACATAGAAAAAGAGGAAAACGGTGCTTTTATCATCCAAGTGATGATTTTTCTCTTCTGAAGCATTCAAAAATCCTTCCCTTTAGCCGGTAATGGCTCTGCTCAACATATACATATGGTAAAGTAGCATTGTATCTCCTCAATATAAGCTATCGCTGGGTATGGAAAAGTGTTACATCAAAGCGGGAAGTGAAGCAAGGACGAGGGAGTCAACAATAACAAGGCCCAATACAAACGTTGACTCTGTTGCCGATTCTCGCTACTTACACAAACGTTCTATGTGCCTTTTAAGCATAAATTCTAGCTATTGAGAATCTAAAAGAGGGAATGTCCTTTTAGGCAAAAGGGACATCCCCTCCTGATCTATTTGGAAGGCTACTTCTCGCTATCAGCCTTCTTATGCTTGGAAGCTAGTTCCTGCTGGATATTAGCTGGTACCTCTTCGTAGCGAGCGAATTCCATCGTAAAGGAGCCACGGCCCTGGGTGATAGAGCGCAAGTCAGTAGCGTAGTGTAACATTTCGGCTTGAGGGACATATGCCGTAATTCGTTGTGTCCCATCCTCCTGCGATTCCATGCCTTGAACGCGACCGCGCTTGGCATTGATGTCGCTCATCACGTCACCCATATTTGCTTCTGGAACAGTAATGGTAACGTTCATAACAGGTTCCAGAATCACCGGGCTGGCCAGAGGAACAGCCTCTTGCATACCAAGCGAAGCAGCAATTTCAAATGCTTGAGCAGAGGAATCCACCGGGTGATACTTCCCATCAACCAGAGCAACCTTAACATAAATCATTGGGTGGCCGGAGATAAAGCCCCGTTTGAGTGACTCTCGTACACCCTTTTCCACGCCAGGAACAAACTGGCCTGGAACTACACCACCTACAATACGGTCTTCGAAGACAAAGGTCTGCTCGCCATCTCGTGGTAGAGGCTCAATCTCCAGCCAAACATCACCAAATTGCCCATGTCCGCCACTCTGTCGTTTGTGACGGCCATTGGCTTTAGCCTTCTTGCGGATCGTTTCCCGGTAGGCAATACTTGGATCATGTATTTCCAGATCCGCCCCATATTTACGTTTGATACTCTCAACCAGAATCTGTACGTGTGTCTCCCCCATACCTGACAAGAGAGTCTCAGCTGATTCTGGATCGCGAGAGATACGTATAGTACGGTCCTCCTCTACAATGCGTGCCAACGCGGTACTCATCTTATCGAGATCGCCCTGACTCTTTGGTACAATTGCAACGGTATAACAGGGGTTAGGAAACTCGATGGGTTCTAGAGGGGTTGTCCGATCTTTGTTACTCGTGAGCGTATTGCCTGTATGGGTATTTGAAAGCTTGGCAACTGCACCAAAGTCTCCTGCCGAGATCTCTGTAGCACTTTCCTGAGTCTTGCCACGTGGGATGATTAACTGGCTTATGCGCTCGTCGGTTTTAGTCTGGATATTGTAAAGATGGCTGTCGGCTTTAAGCGTGCCACTATAAACACGGAACGTTGAAATAGTGCCAACTTGTGCACCTGCAGTCTTGAACACAAACAACGAAACATCATTACCAAAAGGCTTGACATCTGCTGGTACAGCATCGGCTGCATTGGGTAAGTAGTCGATGATTGCATCAAGCAGAGTTTGTACGCCAATATTTTTGGTTGCTGATCCACACAAGACCGGAATCAGTCCGCCGCTACTTGTCCCTTTTTTGACCACTGTGAAGACCTCCTCATCACTGAGAGTCTCCCCTTCCAGGAATTTTTCCATCACAGTGTCATCACTTTCGACAGCAGACTCAAGGAGCTGGTCGCGATAAGTATTAATGCGATCCTGCAAATTAGCGGGAATAGAAATTTCCTGTATCTTATTACCGCCTTCAAAAGTGTAAGCTTTCTGCTTGACGAGATCAATCACACCTTTGAAGCCGGCCTGTTCTCCAATAGGAATTTGTAAAGGAACAACCTTCATGCCAAACTGTCGGCGCAGTGACTCGAGTGCCTGATCAAAAGAGGTATTTTCACGATCGAGCTTATTAACGAAAACGATGCGAGGGAGCTGACGTTCATCTGCATATTTCCAGGTCAGTTCGGTACCAACTTCTACGCCCTTTTCGGCGGTGACAACGACCAGGGCGGCATCAGCAACGCGGAGACCAGCTTTAACTTCACCAACGAAGTCTGGGTAACCAGGGGTATCAATAAGGTTGATCTTATGGTTTTTCCATTCAACTGGTAGCACTTTAGCATGTAAAGACAGACGGCGTTTAAGTTCCTCTGGCTCATAGTCGGCAACCGAGGTGCCTTCGTCAACCTTTCCTTGTCGGGTGACAGCGCCACTATCGTAGAGTGCCGTATCGATCAAAGATGTCTTACCGGTTCCGACGTGAGAAATCAGTGCTACATTTCGAATTTGTTCTGCCCTATAAACCTTCATAAAACCCAAATCCTCCTGAGCTTCTAGCCAATGAGGTCTGTCGTAGACCTTCTATGCAATCTAAGCACACCAATAGCTGGTTCGGTACAGAGAAACCTGTCTTGTAGTTGGGACTCCTTTCTGATTTTATAGGTGTATAGATGTAGTATATCAGCAATAGACAACTGGTTCAACCAAATTTATGTACGATAATGGCTTATTGTATGATTGCTAATAGAATGTTTGTTCGATTGATCGATAGCTATACTTAAACCACAAACTATGTTATACTTGCTGAAGCGAGCTGAGTTTCTGGAAGCCCTGGCCTTTATGTGCGAGGGAATTTCAGAGTAGCAAATCCTTCTTTGCAAGAAAGGATGTTGATGTG
>CBJMBI010000226.1:0-6572 GCA_966427955.1 uncultured Ktedonobacterales bacterium | reverse complement strand
GATTGTATCAAAGAATGCATGACAACTGTTTCGAACAATCCGTCTGCATGCTTGGATATCTCGGCTTCAGGGGTATCCGCCAGGGTTGAACCCTCCATTTTTGGAGTCCCAGGTCAACAAGTCCACCTCGATCTGGATATGCATGTGCAGAACCATTGCCCACAGCCCATCAAAGACATTACCTTCCAGGTCTCGGTAGATCGCCAGTGTCCATCTGACCACCCCTTTTCCTCCGAAGAATACACTCTCTTTTACAATGCCAATCAAAACTCGGCTGACGTTTCTGCATTTGCAGACGCGCAAAATAGTACGCTTGCGTACTGTCTCAGAATGAAGGGACTCTCCACAACCGTCGATTCCTCTGCTCTGCCAATAGACCTCTCAGTTGGCATTTTAGCATCTGGGACGGATGCAACAACCAATTTGGCGGTCTCATCGCAGGAGAAAATCCTCACCATCCTGGGCGGTTCTCCTTGGACCACAAACTGTGATCTGCATTGTCCTCCTGCAACCGATACCCCAAGCACTCCTGCAATGGAGATACCAAGTATCGTCTTCGTTCATGGCTTTAAGCCTAGCCCTGGTCGAAGAGCAGACGGTACAGGCTTTGATTGCGAGAACGATTACTGGAAGGATGCCATCCAATTTCTTCGGGAACGAGGAATACAAGATATGCGAACGGTAAAATTCTATAATGGAGATAGGAATTGTCAGAATGGAAACGGTGAGGGAGTCTATAGCTCAGATCTCCATGACGACTTGTATAGGAAACCTTGTGCCGACTATCATCCAGGATCGGAAGGGATACAATGGGAAGGGACAAATGATGAAAGCATCTATCGTCTCTCGTGTTTGTTTGCTCAATACCTGCATCATAACTTTGCAAACCGAGATGTGATTCTCGTTGGTCACTCTCTGGGAGGTCTGATTATGCGCGAAACGATCTATCAGATGCAAGAGAATGCTGGAAAATTTCCCTATCCTCCAACCATTGGCCATGTGGAGAAAGCAATCACGTTTAATACTCCTCATAATGGAACAATTGTTACTACTGGTAATTTGAATCTTATTGCATGCGGTGGCTGTACACAAGGAACAGAGCTGACTGCTGGAAGTGCTTTACTGTCCGAACTATACACATCTGGACGAAACCCGCAATCCGCCGAAGGATTTACCGAGTGGACCACGATTGGCAGCCAATGTGATCTTGCGGTACAACCGGCAAGTAGCTCTGTCAACATGGACGCCAGTCACGCAGTTGTTTATGCAGGCCCTAACATCTTAGAAACATGCTACAGTCATACCAAAGCACGTCAAGATGCTAACACAAAACAAGATGCGCAATATTATTACTGTGATACCAGCGATCCTCGCACAGATCCCTGTGGACCCCCATATCTGCCCAAAGACAACCCCAAGTGGCACAAAACAACGACAGGACTTCGAGGTCTCTCGCTGCTCTACGATAGAATTAAGGACTCCTATGGAAAAAGTGGTACATCTGGAACAAGTGATGCATCGACGAACAGAAGCCCACGCCTTTTGGCACTTGGGGTAGTAGCTTCTACGTATTGGGCATTACTAGCAAGATAAATCTAGAAAGGACAAAAAATGTCGTTAAAAAGCATTTTGTCGCCTATTCTCTTTTTTGGAGGAATTGGCCTAACAGCTGTAAGTTCCGTTGCTTTCATTGTGACGGGCGTGATGATTGCACAGTTTGTTTTCTTCAATTTCAAATGGGAACGACTAGTTGAGCTTTGGTGGTGTGCTGGCATCTCGGTAACCCTTCTTGTGGTTGGTCCTCTTTCAAGTTTTTTAGGCGCAAAGTGGATTTGGGAAGGGTGAGTACTGATAGCGCAGAGGAGTGGCAGAAGTCCTCGTCTTTGGATGCTTTCAACAACAGCCGCTGCCTGGGCACTCCTACGAAGGTAATCTTGAAAGGGAAGCCAATACCATGATGAGAGATTGGATCTTCACTTATAAGTGGCATTCTAGTAATGTGAATGCAGTAGCATGGTCACCAGATGGCAAGCGCATCGCCTCCGGTTCGGGTGACAGGATGGTGCAGGTGTGAGAGGTGCCATGAGGGTGGGTGAGCAGTTACTGTCATTTTATCAATCAGAGGAAGGAATCTATGAACGGAAATTATACAAACCATCAAAGAAGATCAATGCCTAAGCCTGTCAAATGGACGGGATATGAGTCTCTGAGAACTGAACATGCAACCCATCTGATCGTCCAGAGTCATGGCTCAGAATTGACGCTCATGTTCTTTGAGTACCAGCCGCCTTTGACGGTTGGTACCCCACAAGAGCAAGCAGCTCAAATTGAACAATTACCGCACGTCGAAGCCAAATGTGTGGCTAAGCTGGTAATGAGTGCTCCCAATGCTGCTCAAGCATCAAATGTTCTTTCAGAACAATTGGAACACTTCAAATTAGCAGTGGAAGAGGCTATGAAATCAGCTAAAAACTCTTAAGTAGCGCATCTTACATTTATTGATATCATAGCTTTGACAGTTTTGAAACACAACAAGGAGCATCTTAGTTATGGGAAAGGAAAAGCCAACTTCTTTTCTTTGGCTTTTCCTTTCTTGTTCTCTTCTCCACTTTCGCATGGTATGGTATAGTACTTCTCCCGTTTTTCTCCATCGAACTCTCCTCTGCCACAAGCATGGGCTGACTTCGTGCAAGCTCCACACAAGCACATCCTGAGCACTTCTGTCATTCTACGTATCTGCCCCTCAGTAAGGCCTTCCTCAAATATGTCAACAGATTACGTCATTTATCGGATGTGTGACTGTATCAGATCAGGTAAAGTATCAAGGAGATGATCAGTTGTTGATTGACGTCTCTGATTTGAGAAAAGTTGTTTGCCAGCCATGTTTTTTGTAGCATTGTACCTGTACCGCTCTCCATACAATATTATATTAAAGAGGGATAAAATATGTCGTTAAAAGGTTTTCTGGCATGGATCCTCGTTTTTGGTGGATATGGCCTAACAGCTGTAAGTTCCGTTGCTTTCATGGTGACGGGCGTGATGATTGTGCGGTTTGTTCTCTTCAATTCCAAATGGGAACGATTGGTTGAGCTTTGGTGGTGTGCTGGCATCTCGGTAACCCTTCTCGTGGTTGGGACTCATTCATACCTTTTAGGCGTAAAGTGGGCTTGGGGAGGATGAGTACTGGTAGCGGAGAGGAGTGGCAGAAGTCATCGTCTTTGGATGCTTTCAACAACAGCTGCGGCCTGGGCTCTGCTGCGCAGATAGATCTGGAAAGGAAAAGCCATGATGAGAAATTGGACTTCAGAACTGGGATCGATTTTTTTCTTTTGTGGCATAGGACTAAAGTTTTGCAGCTTTCTTGTCGTTTCTGCCACAAGCGCTCTGTTTGCTCTGAGAATTCTGCGCTTAGAATTCTGGGAAGGACCATGGCAGGTTTTCGTTCTGGGGCTGGTGGGAATTGGGGTTGGGTATGCTCTACAAATTCTCGGTGGATTGTTGCAGATGTTGAACCCGTAAAGGATGGATCGAAATTGAGGTTAGCATTAGCATCTCCAAACTGCTGGCGCTATGGAACATTTGAGAGGGATTCCTGTGTTTGATGGTTGGCGTAGGTCTCTAGTGCCTAACAGGCTGGATGCAGTTTGGGTAACAGAAAAGGACTTTAGCGAAGCCCAAACGCATCCTCATTTTTGGATGGCTGCAACGTTAGCATCCACATGGGCCCTTCTAAAAGGACAACGCAGCTAGAAAGGAAAGCCTATGCGGCGGTCGAAATTGACAATCAATTGGCAGCTTCCAATTGGTCTTATGAAGTTCCTTACACCAATTTTTTTGTTTGGTGGACTAGGTTTAATGGTTTGCAGTCTCATTGCCATTTGTATCACAAGCGGCATGCTTACTATTACTATTATAAGGCTTTGGCCTATATCAAAGGGGCCATTGCTTCCTTTGGGGCCCACGTTCATGGCTCATGGCGTGGAAATCGTTCTCCTTGTTATTGCAGCGACAATGGTGTTTCTTGGAAGTCAGTGGGCGTGGTGGGGCATGAGGCATTAAGTCGAGACCTTGTCAGTACCATGGGGCTCTCCCGCAGGGTCTGTGAGCATTCACAGATCCTGACCACCTGGGCACTTCTAGCAAGGCAGAGGATTTGAAAGGAAAGCAGATACGTTGGCCAAAGAGAGCAACCATGTGGCGTCTGCCACAGAGTCTCCTGCAACTTTTACAGTCTTTTTCTTCATCAATAGTGCACGTGTTCACAGAACTAGGGAAGGGACTAGGTTTATTGCTTGGTTTAGTGGTTGGCAGTCTCATTGCCATTTCCATTACAAGCGGCATACTTGCTATTATGATCATAACCGGAAAAGCATGGATACCATGGACAACAATGTTCATAGCTCTTAGCATGGAAGGATTGATACTTGTTATTAATATAGTTATGTTGTGGCTCTTTAGTGGTGCACCATGGATGCCTTATTAAATCGAGACCTTGTCAATACTATAGGGCTCTCCCACGAAGAGAAGCTTGAAAGGAAAGAGCGTATGCGTGGGCCTAAGATAACAAACAAGTGGGATCTGCTACGTGATCTTCTAAGCATACTGGCACCAATTCTCTGGTTCGGGGGAAGAAGTTTCATGGTTGGCAGTCTCATTGCCATTTCTATCACAAGCAGCGTGTGCGTTATTATGATTATTAAAGGAAGAGCATGGAAAGAATGGACGACAATGGTCAAAGTTCTTGGTGTGGAAGGGTTGATACTTGTTATTGGAGTAGTTATGTGGTTCGCTAGTGGTGGGCCATGGAAACCTTATTAAGTCGAGACCTTGTCAGTATCATGGGGCTCTCCCGCGAAGAGAAGCTTGAAAGGAAAGCCAATACCATGATGAGAGATTGGAAGCAAGATGAAGTGAATGCAGTAGCATGGTCATCATATGGCAAGTGCATCGCCTCCGGTTCCAGTGAAAGGACGGTGCAGGTATGGGAGACACCGTGAGAATGGATAATGTCGTATCGCGCTCTCCTGGATGCGAGAAATGATGGCATGCTTGCCTTGGTCCTACAAGAAAGGCATGCCTGTAGTGGGATAAAGTCAGAAAAGTCATATTATACAATGGGGGTCTCATGGCTAACATTGAAGAAAATCGCCCTACACTTCAATCTCAACTCACACGACGCAGGGTTCTCATTGGTCTCATAGCCACAGGAGTAGTAGCAGGTACTGGGGCTATCTGGCGAGTACTTGTTCCTCATCCACTTTATGTCCATAGAGGGCATTCTGAGTCTGTGGAGGCAGTAGCATGGTCACCGGATGGCAGGCGCATTGCCTCGGGTTCTGCTGATTATACAGTGCAGGTATGGGATGCAGCAGATGGGGACCACGTCTTCACCTACAAGGGGCATTCTAGTCCTGTGAATGCAGTAGCGTGGTCACCAGATAGCAAGCGCATCGCCTCAGGTGCTGGCGGGTATCATCAGTCTGATCATACAGTGCAGGTGTGGGATGAAAGAGATGGAGACCATGTCTTACTCTATAAGGGACATTCTGATGGAGTGAATGCAGTAGCATGGTCGCCGGATGGCAAGCATATTGCCTCTGCTGGTGGATTTGATGATAAGACGGTGCAGGTGTGGGATGCCGTGGATGGGGGGCATGTCTTCACCTACAAGGGGCATTCTTCCCAAGTGAATGCAGTAGCATGGTCACCGGATGGTAAGCGCATCGCTTCCGCCTCCTGGGATAGAACAGTGCAGGTGTGGGATGCTACCGACGGAGAAAAGGTTTTCACCTACCGTGGGCATGCTGACTCTGGCCCCGTAAATGGAGTAGCGTGGTCGCCGGATGGCAAGCGTATTGCCTCCGCCTCAGGCGATTGGACGGTGCAGGTGTGGGATGCCATGGATGGGGATCATGTCTTCACGTATAAGGGACATTCTTTTGGAGTGGATGCAGTAGCATGGTCACCAGATAGCAAGCACATCGCATCCTGCTCTCATGATGCGACGGTGCAGGTGTGGAATGCCGTGGATGGGAGCCACGTTTTCACGTATAAGGGACATTCTGATTGGACGAAGGCAATTTTGGGGATGTCAGTTTGGGTGGATGCAGTAGCATGGTCGCCCGATGGCAAGCGCGTCGCCTCAGGTTCTTGTGGGATTTATGCTCATTATGATTATACGGTGCAGGTGTGGGAGCCATCGTGGTGGTGAGTGAGATCCACTTTCACCCCTCGGACGCGAGAAGGATCTTTGACTTGTTCATGGGGCAAGTTTCCATGAAACAAAAGAGGAGATTAAGAAACAGTGTTTGTTAGAGAAAGAGATATTAGAATGAATAGAAAACATTAGATTGTTTTAAATAAGTGGTAAAATGCATAATCAATAAAAACACGCGATCATCCTGCGGTTCCTTGTGAAGGCTGTTGCCAAACCGAAGAAAGAGATCCACTTCTGTTGATGACTGTGGATGCACGGAAGCTAAGAATTTACCCTGCAAGATTAGAAGAAGGGCAGGCTCCCCCTGGGACCTGCCCAATTTTCAAGGAGACTAGCTAAACGCCGCGTGCCGCAT
>CBJMBI010000225.1:0-6583 GCA_966427955.1 uncultured Ktedonobacterales bacterium | reverse complement strand
GTCCCGAGCCAGAGGACCCCTTGCAAGAGCGTCGGGGGTGAATGGCGAGTCCTTTCATGGGGCTGGGGCACAGGGGTACTTTCCCATATATAAATAGTAGAATAAAATATTTCTCCTGAGGACGGGAATTTTTCCCCAACTTTGCAGAATTCAATATTACGTATTCGAATATGCTTCGTTGTATATAATAGAGAAGAAATATTGGAGAAAGGAGGTTGAGCGTATGGCAAAGGAGAGTAAAAGCATGATGAAGGCGTTTAAGTACCGCTTGTACCCAACACGCAAGCAAGCGGATGTTCTCCAGTTCACCCTTGACCGCAATCGTGAGCTGTACAATGCTGCATTAGAAGAGAGAAGGGAAGCTTGGCGCATGTGCAAGGCGAGTGTGACCTATGAGATGCAGTCTGCTCAACTTCCGGCAATCAAAGAGGACCGACCCGAGTACAACGAGGTCTATGCTCAGGTGCTACAGGATACCTTAAAGCGGGTGGATAAAGCCTTCAAGAACTTCTTCCGGCGAGTGAAGAAGGGAGAAAAAGCCGGATATCCCCGTTTTCAGGGGTATCACCGCTATGATAGCTTCACCTACCCCCAGGTTGAGAGACTCAAGGGGAAAGCGCTTGTGCGGATAGAAGACGGGAGAGTCATCCTTCCCAAGATCGGGCATGTCAAAGTCAAGCAGCACCGACCGATTGAAGGGAAGGTCAAAACAGCCACCATCAAACGAGAAGGAGACTTGTGGTACATAGTCTTTGCCTGTGAGATAGAAGCACAAACTAAGCTTCCCTACACCGATCTGCCCATAGGAATAGACATGGGGCTTAAACACTTCATGACAGACTCGAACGGTGATGTGGTGGACAACCCCAGATTCTTCCGGAAATCTCACGGTCGGCTGAAGTCGAAGCAGCAGAGACTTGCCAAGAAGAAAAGGGGCAGCAATCGGAGAAGAAGGGCAGTTAAGCTACAGGCCTCGGCTCACAAGAAGGTTGCCAACCAAAGACGGGACTTTCATCACAAACAAGGGCGACGCCTAGTCGACACGTTCGAGACGATCGTGTTTGAAGACCTCTCAATGCACCATATGGTCAAACGTCCCAAGGCCAAACAAGACGAGAATGGGAAATATCTGCACAATGGTGCTGCCGGGAAATCTGGGTTAAATAAGAGTATATTAGACGCTGGATGGGGAAGCTTCATCGATAAGGTTTTGCACAAGGCAGAATGGGCCGGTGTCACCGTCATGCAAGTTGACCCAAAGAAAACCAGCCAGATGTGCAGTGCTTGTGGCAAGGAGGGTGAGCACAAAGACCTCAGCGTGAGAACACACGTGTGTATCCACTGCGGAGTCGTGCTTGACCGTGACCATAATGCTGCGCGAAACATCCTTGACCGAGGGCTTGGACGGAGCCCACGCGAAACTGTCACTGCGGGTACGTTCCGCGGGACTCTTGCGTAGAAGCCCCCGCATTTCTGCGTGGGGAGTCGTCACTGAGTATTAGTGCTAGCATGAGTATATATCTCATAATTTTTCGTCCGTGCTTGGATTCTTGGGTGAGGGACGCATGGGAGGGTGAAACGAAAGCAACTGCCTTTGCCTGGAATGCCCTCACTTTCTACCCAGATCTGGCCCTCCATCAATTCCACAAGTTGTTTGCTTAAATAAAGACCTAAACCTGAGCCACAAACTCGGCCGGCAACATCCCGTCTCAGGCGTACAAACTGTCCAAAGAGTTCTGGGATCTCATCTGGTGGAATACCTGGCCCTGCATCTTTCACACTGATACAGACCTCTGGCGAGGATTGGGACGACTGCACAACATTTCCATAAAGGGCTGCACTGATTTCAATTGGAGTGCCGACTGGCGTATACTTAAAAGCATTGGAGAGCAAATTTCGGAGCACCTGGCGTAGGTACTGGGGGTTTGCACGTACAGCAATCCATTCAGGTATGTATACGTAAATTGTATGTTCCTGTATGGTCTTGGGATCGAAGCGGTTAAGAACTTCATGCACACTGTCAAGTACACAGAGTTCCTCCACTGGTAGAGGAAATTTTTTATGCTGATAATCAGTCACGCAATCCAATACATTATCAACTAGCAATTGTAACTCATCACAGCTTTGCATAGCTCGCTCAAGAAATGTCTTTTGAAGATCAATATTCAATTGCTCGTTGTGTTCTAGCAGCAGCTCTAGGTAGCCATAGATAGCAGTAAGCGGCGTTCTTAGTTCGTGGTTGATATTTTGGAGAAACTGTTCCTTAATCTGATCTAGTTTTTGCTGTTGATCATGAGCAATAGTAAGCTGCTGTTTTGCTTCCTGTGCCTGATTGGAAGAATCACGTTGTGCTCCAACAAGCAGGCCGATAAAGAGCAAAGAGAAGATCCCAACTGTAAAGTAGATCAGAAGATGCCATGATGGCCATACAGTTTTATATATTAGTGCATAATAAATCCAAGAACTTATAATAATAGTGATAAGAGAAACGAAGAGACCATTTTTCCTAAATATCCAGGAAATTAAGGCAATAGGGATGGAAAGCACGCTGGGATTTTGCATGTCCTTGGGTAGGAGTATAAAGACTATCAGGAAAACCAGCGTTAAGCTAATGACAATTGCCCAGCGTGCTACCAAAGATAAACGAATCAAGAAATGTGGTAATGCTCCGGGCTTGTGCACCTCTCCCTCCCCCTTCTCTTATCGTGTCTCTGTCTATTCCTGTCACGTGCCAGAGCAGATGAACTAGGCACCAACCACTTCCTAATCAATCAGTTAAAGAGAGTTACATTTTGATTGACCATCATGTACCATTCTATCACGCATACACGTAGATTGATAGTCTCTATCTTTTTGTTTAGCTATCACGGCGCGGAAGGGCAGCAACAAATGTGCCAGCAACCTTTACATCGCCATTTTGGTCGGTAGCCTGTACTTTTCCAGAAATCCGAGCTTCCCCATTTTCCTCATATTTTTTAGTAATTGATCCTGAACACGTAATCACATCATTCAAGTGGGTCATGCCTTTAAAGCGTACTCCAAATGAGCGCAGTGCTTCCGGTCCAACATAATCGCTCAGTAACTGTCCAACAAAACCCATGATGAGCATCCCATGAGCGATAATCCCACCTGTACCAATCGTCTCGCCGATTTTTGGATCGGTGTGCAAAGGATTAAAGTCGCCTGATGCACCAGCGTAGCGTACCAATTGGAGGTGCGTAACAGGTGCTTTGACCAGCAGAGGGATCTCATCGCCTACTTCTATATCCTCGAAATACAACTTTTGAGAAGTACGCAGACTTCGTCCATTTGTTACCACTTTTTTCATCTCCTTCTATCATTCTTATTCGCGCACGACAAACATCGTTGTGGCATTCAACACTAGCTGATTATCCTGATTGGTGTAGCGGGTTTGCAGCGTAATAATGTCCATAGAACCATTTTGGCTGCGACGTGTTTTGCCATCGGTAATCGTGGTCACACCGACAAGTGTATCGCCAGGATAGACGGTAGCAAGATACTCATAAGACTCTTCGCCATGAAGAATGCGCATAACATTAATTCCAATACTTGCCAGTTGCTCAAGAAAATGCGGATTGCCCCAGAAACTGAAGATTGTTGGAGAGGTAGGTGAAAGCGGTACATCATCATATCCTGCGGCTTGAGCTGCTTCACGGTTATGATAAATAGGGTTCCCGTCGCCGAGGGCCAGGGTTAACTCATGAATTTTGCAGCGTTCAACCTCTATCTTAAACGGGGGAAAGCTCGACCCGATTTTGCGTTGATCAAACATGTATAGTGCCTCCTTGTGAACAGATTTACCAATTATACTATACAGTGTTTCCTTCGGGAATACTAGTTCTTACTCTTTCTTGTCTGCTAACTGTATTTATTGCAATAAATGTAATAAATAAATATGCGTTAAAAATTAATTTTATAGATTAAAATACTCAATGATTTTTATCAAATGGGCAATCTAAGATGGATGTCAGTACCAATAAAATCTATGGTTATCATCAACTAATGTGAATTTATTGATTACATTTAGCTTGATATTCTTTATTCCATAGTATTTAACTTTATGATTTCTGGGCATATGTATACTATGAATAGGTGTCCCAATCATAGTACGAAAAGGGATACTAAATCAATACCATACTATTGTAAAGATCATAAGGAAGGGAATAAATAAATGATCAATAATGATGCAGAAGTAGTAGCATCGGCTAATCTTTTTACCGAAATTGAATTGATAGATGAGCAGCTTGAATCTATCTGTGGTGGCAGGAATCATCATGAGCATAGAAGTCATAGTGAGCGTTGGGATCATGATGGTCACAGAGATAATAATGAGCACAAAGAACATAATGAACACAGAGATCATGATGATCGCAAATGGTATTCAAATGCTAGACACGGCTCCTGGGGTAGATGGCATTACTGGCATTGATACTGGTGCTAGAAATTAGATGTTTCGTATATTGATCCTATATTGATCCACAGAGACATGTGACACTCCGAATTTCATAATTGGGGTAATCGGGAAGCATGCAAAACCGTGAAAAACGGAAGAATGCATGCTTCCTTTGTGTCATGCTAATGCAAAGAGCAAAGCAAGGTAGGTGTGACAAGATGGGCAGTTATAACGAGTTGTCCATCTACCCGTCCGACGTATCCTGATCATCCCCCGCACAAGTGTAGAAGATAAGACCCATGTCAGTGCAGTCATCTGGCCCCGTACAAGTGTAGAAGATGAGACCCATGTCAGTGCAGTTATCTGGCCCCGCACAAGTGTAGGAAAAACCGACGCTACTGCAGTTATCTGGCCCCGCACAAGTGTAGGAAAAACCCATGTCAGTGCAGTCATCTGGTCCCGTACAAGTGTTGAAAAAACCCATGTCAGTGCATCTGTTCGTCTCTCTCTTGAAACCGGCCTGCATCTGCCCTTGCGGTAGCACAGCGATACCCGAAGCCATAATGACTCCGTTTCTCATCGGACCTATTAACAGAACAGATGCCCCAGATGAAAGGATCTTGGAAGATTGGGAATCAGTGGACTGGATAAAAGGAGTTTGCTTTGACCATGTGAAGGTCTTCAGTTGACCTGTGCGTAGTGACATGGTGAAAGTCTTGTCCGTAACTTGCTGAATGATCCCTTGGCTAGGGATTGGCTCGCCACTGGATCTGCTCCCGGAAGGAGTGGCTGTAGAATTTTGAGCTGTTTGAGGTATTTGACACCTCAGTGATGGACTCTGTCGAGTATTGTTGATTGGATTGAGAAGCACCATCTCTGCTTCGTTATTTGTTGCTAGGGCCAGAACATTAATATCTGTTCCTCTCTTTAAAGCAGAAGAACCCACTGCCTCTTCTTTGAGGATATGAGTAGCATTTGAGTATTCTGCATGAATAGGTGTATTACCCTGATCAGGGCTTATCAGTAGCTGTTGCCCATTTATCCCCGTGAGAGTTCCATGTACCATAGAACAGGATGGGATTACAGGTGAAACAAACGACGTTGCTAAGCATATATTACTACTAAACAGTGTAAAAGATCCAATAACTATTATGCTCATGGATATGTAGCACAATGAAGAAAAGCCAGCAGAACGCTGTGAGGAACGATTAAGAGTCACCAGAGTTCATCCCTTTCTTAATCTAATTGCTATTCTCTACATACATAAAAATTTCTATCTCAAAGCACAAAATTCGGCCATCATAATGAAGTATACTGAAATAGAAAGACAGATCCTAGTCAGAAAGAGGGACAAAAGTGCCGAACAGAGCTGCCATCTGCTCTTGCCAACCAAATCTTGATCAGGATATTCACTCCCTTTTCAAAAATAGGGAGTCACCAGTGTGTCTTCCACCAGCAAAGGAATGCTCTTTTTGACCCTATTACACTCTATGATACCCACAGAGAGCGTCGTCTACGAATCACAGATGCACAGTGCAACGCCCCTTATCCAACTGATTTTTTCCTGCTCATGTGGGAGAACTTGCCTTTCTACAAATACTGCAATGACTCCCCCGATTCAACTCCCAGAATACTTCCGACCCTCCAACGGGCACCACAGGCCATTTAGCCTTTAACTTTGCCGAAGGTTCTGAAGACGATGAAGACTGTTTCAAACCCCAACGGGCACGACAGGCCATTTAGCCCGCTCGATTCGCCAGGCAGAACGCCTGGAATGGAGAGTTTCAAACCCCAACGGGCACGACAGGCCATTTAGCCTCCAGTAGTCGCTATTAGCCAGGCGCTGAGGAATTCTTTCAAACCCCAACGGGCGCGACAGGCCATTTAGCCTCCTACGTCTCCTACGCCTCCACACCGGACTAAAGGGTTTCAAACCCCAACGGGTACCACAGGCCATTTAGCCCCTCAAGTGCCGTCAACTCTGGGCGGTACTACTGATGTTTCAAACCCCAACGGGCGCGACAGGCCATTTAGCCTGTAGATATTTCATTTGTGCCTGCTCTGGAGAAAGACCTTTCAAACCCCAACGGGCGCGACAGGCCATTTAGCCTCCACAATGGAAAGCTTTGGAATTGAAGCAATCCACTTTCAAACCCCAACGGGCACGAC
>CBJMBI010000224.1:0-6596 GCA_966427955.1 uncultured Ktedonobacterales bacterium | reverse complement strand
CACTCTCACTTATGAAAGGATTCTCTTCCTCAAGCAATTGCATGTCAGATGCAACATGGTCCGCTTCCTCTCCTTTGATCTCCTCTTCCCGCTGATATGATCTTTCAGGTGGATAGGTGGTGCTAGATGTTATAAAGGATTCATCAAGTTCAAATGGCAATTGGCTTGAAACTCGTTGATAGGCAGGCAGAACCAGCCCATCCTCATCCTGCTGGTAAGCGAGGTCTGGTAGATAGTCGAGGTTTTGTGTGGCAAAGGAATAATCAGGTTCCAATGGCAATTTACGAGCCATTACTAGCGGGTTGGTTAGCTCATCATTGCTTTGTTTACCTTTGATGAAGCCTGTAGCAGAGAAGCGCCGACGTCCTCCACGAGAAGTAAGCCATTGATCTAGTCCATAGGAATATCCAGCAGAGATGGCAAACATGCTGACAAAGAGAAGTGCATAGGGGAATGCCGTGCCTATATGTGTACTTTGACCAAGTACATATGGCCCACCAAAGCCTTCAGCAATGGACCAGATGCCTAGAGATAACAGAAAACCGATGAGACAGGTTAGGTCGCTGAAGATACCAAGGACTAAGCACACTGCGAGTGCCGTTTCAACAGTCGCCTCGATATGAGCAAACAGCAAGGGATTGACACTGATCACATGAATCCACATGGAAAGCCATTGGGCGATGAACCCTGGTTGACCATCTTTGGCTTGAGAGACTTGATCAAGAAAGTGATTTTGAAACTCCGGTTGCCACTTTAGCCAAGCAGCAACAGCCCACATTAAGCCGAAGATAATACGCGAGGCCGCTGTGACCTTTTGTGGTTGGTCTTGTAACCATTGCAACCCAGCAGCAATAGACCACCTTTTACCCCCTTTGGGTTTGAAGGACCCTGAAGCCAAGAAATCCCAACGTCCTAGACGAGATGTGAGCCATTGATCCAGTCGAGAATAACGTCCAGCAGAGAGAGAGAAGAGAATCACAAAGAGAAGCGCATAGGGAACTGCCGTACCTATGTCTGTGCTTTGACCAGGTACGTATGGCCCACCAAAGCCTTCAAGGATGGACCAGATGCCTAAAGATAGCCAAAAACCGATGATATAGGTCAGGTTGCTGAAAATACCAAGGACTAAACAGATGGCTAGCCCACTCTCAGCAATGGCACTCAGGCGAACAAATAGCAAAGGATTGATACTGATCAGGTGAACCCAGAAGGAAATCCATCCAGCTATGAACTCTGGTTGACCATCTTTGACTTGAGAGACTTGGTCAAGAAAATGATTTTGAAACTCCGGTTGCCACTTCAACCAAGCGGCAACAGCCCATGCCAGGCCAAAAGCAATGCGTGTTATATTTATAATTTTTTTTTGCCATTTTTTCAGTACAGGACGATGTGATAGATGGGATGAAGGAGCAACGCAATCAGTATCTTCCATAATCTTTTCTCTCTTAAACCTCTTCTGGAAGAGGAAAATGGTTTTTCTATTTTCATAGATGGGATCAAAACTCCCCCTAATCCATTGGATTAGAGAGCTATAGGCTGTTCAAAAATATTGACTTTGGTAACTTCTTTGATGACTACAGAGATGACTTGTGAACTGTGTACAATATGCTATCGTTTGAGTCCAGGGGGAAAGAGGGACACTTTGGGCAATGGCCACAGAATATACTTCATATATATATTTTTTAATGTTTTATTTTGTAAAATACTAATTTTCAATAAATCGATAGCTCGCCATTGCTCTGTCGTGCTTTTGATCATTCACCAGGACCCTCCCTACTTTTCAAAAGGTATACAGAGAGCATCTTATGCTAATCATCAGTGATAAATTTGCCATTGAGTCGTCTACGTGAGCGCTGGACTTTCGCTACCTTGCCTACCTTCATTTTAGATACCTTTGACGCTTTCTGGGTGTTATACAATAATTGATACTTACGAGCTATGCGCAAATGCTTACGTCTCTCCTTGCTTTCCTTGAATTCAACCGCAATCTGATGATAAGTCTCTTCCCACTGCTCAAGCACTTTTACGCGATCATGCTTTGCAATGATTTTGAGACTCTGCTCACCCATACGAGTACGCCGATCCCGATCATTGAGGAGCAGATCGATTTTTTGTGCTAGTTCGTCACTGTTACCTGGCTCAAACAGGAGACCATTTTCTTCGTGATGCACCAGTTCTGGTAAGGCATAAGCATTAGCAGCAATCACAGCGAGTCCGCAGGCCATCGCTTCCATAGTAGAAAGACTCTGTAAATCGGCTTCAGAGGGGATCACAAACAGGTCTGCCGAGCGGCGTAATACTAAAAGGTCTGCATCAGAGACAAAACCAAGAAAACTCACCCTATTGACAATATCCAGTCGTTTGACTTGAAGTCGCAGATCTGCTTCAGCGGGACCAGTGCTGACCAAGGCCAGGTGGGCATCCGTCTTCATCTTGGCCACAGCGTCTAGCAAGACATCGACACGTTTCTCCTCACTCAAGCGATTGACATGCAGAAGTAATGGCCGATCTGCCGGCAAGCCAAAACGTTGGAGCAACTGTGCATCTCGTCCTCCGGGGGTAAATTTTTGCAAGTCAATACCATTGGAAATTGCCCGCGCTGGCACACGCAAGCCATGTTCGTAGAGCAGGTTGAGTGCTGTTATGGTCGGAGCTGTCACATATTGGCAGCGGTTGCAGAAATGGACCAAGTAGGAGTAGCTCACATTGCAAAAATGCTTGCCGATAAAGGGCTCAGACGCTAGTGAGCGGCTCATATTGATCGGCAGATAGTGGTTGGTTGCAATGACCGGCTTACGCAATCCGCCAGCATGAATATTAGCTATATTGCCCAACACAACTGGTGAGTGAATGTGGATGATATCAGGGTCGATCTTTTTGATGAGATTGCGCAGTGGCAAAAGCGGGAGGAAAGGTATCCGCAATTCTTTATACGTTGGCCATTCAAAAGAGGAAAAACGATAAACATGCACTTTTTGGTCAATACGATACACATCACGTGCACTATAGCTTGGCGCAATTACAGACACCTGATGCCCACGATTGGCCAAATCAACTCCCAAATTATAGGTCACAGTAGGAACTCCCCCCACCATTGGAGGATACTGGTCTGTCACGATCATTATACGCATAGCTACAGCGGACGCGATAAATCGCATGGAGGACAGCTTTGTCCAACAAGCACGATCAACCGATCCTCTACTCCTTTTGCAATAATTTTATGCAAATTGCGCAATTTGCATAGCAGATACCATTTCCCCTACAGCGGACGCGATAAATCGGGTCCCTACTCTTTTTGATGCTAAAGCGCTTTTGGCTCAAAAATCTGATGTAGGACCAGAGGGCTTCAGCCCAAGTCAACGTAGGGACCAGCTTCAGCTCATCCGTGGAGGTGGCCTATTTAATTTGTCAAAAACCACTATCGGGTCCATGGAGTTACTCTGACGAACTGGTAGTTGCCTCAGGGATACCAGTAGCAGCCTCAACTCCTGGCACTTCGGTACGAGGAGCTGTTACCTTCACAACGGGGTCATTGGCATCTATTGTTAGCTTGTAACCTGCTGGTAATTTTATTTGGTGGGCATGCAGTATGGAGTCAATGTCTGTTAGAGGCGATAAATCAACCTCAATCGCCTCAACAATATCTGAGACTCTACATTCCACTGGGAGTGCCTCTAACAGGTGTAACAATATACCACCCTTAAGCTTGACGCCAGGCGCTTCACCAATAAAATGTAAAGGAATCTTCGCCTCGATGCGTTCTTGCATACTCACACGTGAGAAATCCACATGCAATATCTTGCCTGAGAGCGGGTCATACTGGATATGGCGGACTAGAACTGTCTGTTTGCCGTTCTTGCCTGACTGACGAAGCGAAATGATGTTTCGCAAGCCATGTTCACGCCGCAAACGATCAAATGTATGAGCATCGATCTGTACCGCTACAGAAGGCTCTTTATGCCCATAAATGTTTGCTGGAATAAAACCTTGGGCGCGCAAACGCTTTGTCGCTTTCCCCATTGCTATTCGTGGGGTCACTGCAAGTTCTGTTGTTTGTGCCATTCTTTATTCCCCTTTCTCGTCTCTAGATAACTAATCTCCTCTATCGGCAAGAAAATTTCATTTCACAGGTTACCCTCTGCGCTGCGATAGGGAGTTCTTACCCAGTATTTCTTCTTTTCTGAAAAAAGGCTAGAAGCTCTTCACTCGTGAGAGTGTTGAGCACATCGGAGACACGTAACCAACCTTTGCGTGCACTGCCTATACCATAGCGCATATCGCCTATTCCTGCAAGGGTGTGAGCATCCGGGTTAACCGGAATTTTAATGCCTTTGTCACGAGCTTTACGTAGCAAGCGCCAGTCCATGTCTAGTCGTGATGGGTTGGCATTGATTTCGATACAGGTTCTATGCGCCGCTGCTGCATCAATCACGGCTTCCATATCCAGTTTATAGCCTGCCCGACCTAACAGGATACGGCCAGTTGGGTGTCCAATGATATCTACGTACGGGTTAGCTATAGCACGCAACATACGCTGCGTCTGTTCCTCAAGTGGCAAGTTGAAGTTACTATGAATGGAGGCTATGACAAAATCTAGCCTTGCCAGTACGTCATCTGTGTAATCGAGTGACCCATCACGCAGAATATCACATTCGGTTCCCTTGAGAATGCGGAAGCGGCCTGCAAATTCTTCGTTGAGCCTATCAATTTCTTCGCCCTGTCGCCACAGATCATCTTCTTGCAAACCGTTAGCATAGCTGGCAGCTTTACTGTGGTCAGTAATACCCAGATAGGAGTAGCCCCGTGCGATACATTCCTCCGCCATAGCACGAATACTGTACTGCCCATCACTCCATGTTGAGTGAGCATGCAGAACACCGCGTAGATCGCTCTCCTGCACTAGTTGTGGCAAGGTATGTGCCACAGCCGCTTCGATCTCACCCATATCCTCTCGCAATTCAGGTTCGATGTAGTCCATGCCCAGTGCAGCATAGATCTCGGCTTCAGTGTGACAAGGGATTAATGTTTCCTGACCATTTTCGATCTTGAAGAGCCCATAATCGTTAATGGTCATGTTCATGCTCAAGGCACGACGACGCAAGGGGATATGGTGCTCTCGTGATCCTGTAAAATGGTGCAGAGTATAGGGAAACTGACTATCCCTGACCAGACGCAGGTCCATTGCAATGCCACTACCTACGATGACACTTGACTTGGTCTCTCCTTTACCTGTGATAGCTTTTACAGAGGGCTGACTAGTGAAGAAGTCTACCAATGCACGTTGCACTTCAGGTCCGGCCTGATCGTCAATGCTAGCCACGATATCGATATCCTTGACTGTTTCACGACGGCGACGCAGGCTTCCAGCGATTTGTAAACGCACGATCTCTGAGCGAGTTGCCAAAGCAGCCCGCATATATTCAGCTTCTTGTTCGGCAATGGGATAGAGAAAACGGTCGGCATGTTGGTTCAGAAAAGAGATGCCTTGGAGAATCTTGTCCTGAGTCTTCTTACCAAAACCAGGCAGATTGGCCACGCGATTATCTTTACAGGCTTGCTCCAACTCAGCAATGCTACTCACCTGTAATTGGTCATAGATCGTATTAATACGTTTAGGGCCAAGTCCAGCAATGCGCAGCATATCGAGTTTGACAGTAGGTGTGCTAGCAACAAGTTCATCATAGAAGGCAATATGGTCCGTTGTTACGGCCTCTTCAATGCGCTTGATGATCGTTGGTCCCAATCCAGGAGTGCCCTTGAGCTTGCCCTCACGCACGAGCTGAGCAATGTCTCCGTCAAGGGAGTTAAGCGTGCGGGCAGCATTTTCATAGGCTCGAACCTCAAATACACTGCTACCCTCTTTCAACGTGAGCAGAATGCCAATTTGTTCTAGCAGATTAGCAACTTGAGTTTTGTCCATCCAGATTTCAAACCTTTATGCAAAATTCTATGGTAATTGGATATCGAAAAATTCAGGCGGATGAGCAGTAATCTCAAATGGATTACGCCCCTTAAGGTCGCGGTTAAGATAGCGCTTGCAGTCAAAGTGTACCAAGAGCCAGCAGTAGATCTCGGTTGTTACAAAGACAGCATCCCACGGTTTTTCGTTGCTCATATCCAGGAGCTGATTGCAGACGAAGCAGCGAGCCATCCCTACCTCTACTGCTTTCTCAAACCAGGCGAGGACAAGTTGGTGCACATCATCGAGAGTCATTGTATCTAAATATGACTCAGGATAGCCAAAGAGATAGGGGTCAGGACACTCACGAAAATCCTGACTGGCTCGACTAAGCGCCAGCACTGGACTACTGAGCAAGATTTTGACTTCGTCGTGCTCGGGATCATCCCCTACAATTGACACGGAAGTCAGTACTAGCCCTTCTCGGGCAAACCAGTCGAGGAGTTCTTTTCGCATACTGTATTTTATCACCTCCGCCACGTAAAACCCCTGCTTTGATCTCACCATCTGTCTTCAAATTGTCACACTGTCCATAAATTGTCATATTTTCCATAAATCGTCACATTTTCCATAAATTGTCAGGCTATCCCTAAATACCAATATGACTCTCAAATTGTCCCTCTTTCCCCCTAGACAA
>CBJMBI010000223.1:0-6604 GCA_966427955.1 uncultured Ktedonobacterales bacterium | reverse complement strand
CTCGTTCCATTGATGCAAAGTTGATGCGAAATGGTGAACAGCCCAAACTGATCACTGTCTGGCAGTCTGACGTTTATATCTTTTTGGCTACGAGCAACACTTCCACTCTGGATATTTTGAGCTATAATACTGATCACTTCACAGATGATCCACAACGTGTACAAATTTCTGTTTCGCTACCTCTGGTGAGTGCAGCTGCATTTCCCAATCAACAGTTATTTTTGTTAACGCAGGATGGTCATATAAAAAGCTTAGCGTTGAGTGGTGGCAATGGTTCAAGTCAGTCATCTGCAGTGGAGATCCCGTTGCCACGTGCTATTGCAACACCTGTGGGAGTAGATCCGCAGGATTTTCAATGGAATACTCCTCTCGTTGTTCCAAGTTCACCGTCCTCAGGAGAAATCCAGCAGCCTTTTGCCAATATCACAGGAGCAACGCTCTTGGCCTCTGGGTCAATAAAAGAAGTCATGTATCTGTTTGTAGTTGATAACTCTAATCATCGTATTATACAGTTTCAATATCAGCCTGCTGCTAATACTGCTAGCACTGCTAACACTGCTGGAGCGAATGGAGCAGGGGCTGCTGGTCCTCCTCCTGCAACTCCTACTCAGGCAGTGGGGGGGGCTGCTGTTGCTTCTCCCTTGCAATATGTTAAACAATATGTTTCGACAAGGCTCTCTTCTGTGAAGAGTATCGCAGTTGCTCCTAATCAATCGGCAGTTTCTCTTCTTACTCAGACAAGTGATAATTCGCTGAGTCAGGTCTCGATAAATCTTGTTCGTACCTGTACATCCTCTACGTAGAGGATTACAGCCTTATTGTGGAGTGGATAGATTGTGTGGATAGTTAGCTTCATTTTGGTATCTTGCTTTTTGGTTCCTGCAAATTTATACTTGCAAACAAGCATGGTCTATCTATTTCTCCAATCCCAGATCTTAGAAAAGGAGTAATATCACGTGGGTTTTGAGGTGTCTTACCGCACACATACGTGTGGTGAATTAACTATTGCTGATGTTGAGAAGCAGGTAACTTTAGCTGGCTGGGTGAATCGTCGTCGCGACCATGGTGGGCTGATTTTTTTGGATATCCGTGACCGTTATGGCATAACCCAGGTTGTTTGTGATCCAGAGCGTTCGCTAGAGGCTCATCGTATTGCGGCTGAGTTACGTTCGGAATATGTGGTACAGGTTCAGGGCACGGTTGTACGTCGTTTGCCAGGAACAGAGAATCCTCACTTACAAACAGGTGCAATTGAGATCAGGGCAGAGCAGATTGTCATTCTGAATCCATCACGCACGACCCCGTTTCCTATCAGTGATGAGGTACAGGTTGATGAGTCTCTGCGTCTCAAGTATCGCTATCTGGACCTTCGTCGGCCTACGATGCGTGACAATATACTGCTGCGCCATCGTGTTGTGAAAGCGATACGTGACTATTTAGATGAGCGTGGTTTTGTGGAGGTCGAAACTCCTTTACTGATGAAAAGTACACCAGAAGGTGCTCGAGACTACTTGGTGCCTAGTCGTCTCTATCCAGGTGAGTTTTATGCCCTGCCACAATCTCCTCAACAGCTTAAGCAGTTATTGATGGTAGCTGGTCTAGATCGGTACTTTCAGATTGCTCGCTGTTTCCGCGATGAGGATCAACGTGCTGATCGCCAGCCAGAATTTACTCAGCTTGATCTGGAGATGTCATTTGTCTCTGAAGATGATGTGATGTCTCTTATCGAAGGCCTTTTGATCTTTTTGATAGAGACAGTAACCAACAAGCGAATTAAACAGCGTCCTTTCCCACGCTTGAGCTATCAACATGTCATGGATCGTTATGGAACAGATCATCCCGATCTACGCTTTGATTTGCCTCTGGTGGAAATCTCGGACCTTGCTTCGGCGGGCAATTTTGGAGTCTTCCGTAGTGCTCTTGCAGCAGGGGGAATGGTCAAAGGCATTCGTGTTCCAGGCGCTGGCAGTTATAGCCGGAAAGAAGTTGATGAATTGACCGAGTTTGCTCGCTTGCTGGGAGCAAAAGGTCTAGTTTCGCTTGCCATTAATGCGAGCGGAGAGATCAAGTCGCCACTGACCAAGTTTCTGTCTCCAGATGAGGTGCAGGCGATTATTGATCGGCTAGAGGGCAAGCCGGGTGATTTGCTGCTCTTTGTTGCTGACAGTGCCAAGGTTTGCAATGATGTGCTCTTCCGTCTACGTACCAAGCTTGGGGAACGGTTGAAGCTCATTGACGCTGACGAGATGGCCTTCTGCTGGGTCGTAGACTTCCCACTCTTCCATTATGATGAGGATTTGCAACGCTATGATGCAGAGCACAATCCCTTCTCTGGTATGGACGATGAGCATGTGGGTCTACTTGATACTGATCCTTTGAAGGTGCGTGCAAAGCAGTACGATGTGATCTGTAATGGCTATGAAATCGGAGGAGGAAGTGTACGTATCAATGTTTCTGAACTGCAGCACAAGGTTTTTTCCTTAATGAAGCTTGATAATGAGCAAATTAAGGAGCAATTTGGCCATATGCTTGAGGCTTTTGAGTATGGGGCTCCTCCTCACGGAGGTATTGCTTTGGGTCTCGATCGATTGGTTATGCTGCTTACTGGTGCCGAAAATATCCGTGAAGTCATTGCATTTCCTAAGACACAAGCAGCTCTGGATCTATTGATGGGTGCTCCGTCTTCTGTTGAAGAGAAACAGTTACGAGAATTACATCTGGGTGTGCATGTTGACGAAAAGTGCTGAATATCCTAAGAAAGAGCACTAGCATATCTTGATAGGAAGTGGTATAATATCTATGTTAGATGTTATACCACGCTTTTTGGGAGAATTAGCATGGGGCATGAATGGATCTATTCAAAAGCGTGTCCCTATGGAAAAGGCCTGGTAATGTTGCAGGTTTGTATTCGTCAAGCAGGATTTGGATAGAGTTCTATAATAATTGTAGGTATACACATACCATAAGCCACAAATCTACATAGAGGTTTTACATCCGGTTGGGAGGATGGAAGGAGAAGAAAGATGACATCGATGAATCATGAGCAGGCTAATCGTGCTACTTCTGTGGCGGCTAGTGCTGCAAACTCGGTTTCTGTAAGTACGTTACATCGTCAAACAGCACCTCTTAGCAATCCTGCTGTAGGAATTGCTCCTAAGTTTGTACCGACACTGACTGAGGATGATGCAATTTCTCAGGCACGTTTATTAAAAGCTTTGGCTGATCCGACACGTTTGCGCATTTTGAGCCTATTGAGTCGTCATGAAGGGGAAGTGTGCGTTTTTGAGATTGTCGAGAGTTTCACGCTAGAGCAGCCAACAATTTCACATCATCTACGCATCTTGCGTGATGCAGGCCTGGTAGATTGTCGTAAGAAAGGTCTTTGGGCATACTACTATGTACGTCGCGAAGCTCTAACTCGTGCTAGTGACGTGATTGAGGGTCTTGCGTAGTTTTGTACTGTTGCATAGGATGCTATGTGTGTATGTGCCGAATTTATTTTACTACCGTGCCAGAAGACCCCTTTCTTAAGGTCTGGGGATGAATAGCGCGCCCTTATTGGGAGAAAGGTCTCATGCTAGTGGGGCCTTTTTCCTATCCTCGTTGGGTGGTGGGCTCTGTCTTTTGGAGAACCTTTGCCAGATTTCGACTATGTAGCAAAAAATGTCTTGACAAAGCTTGGCCATTCTGTTATTATACTGTCGTCAACGATGGTTGGACGTGCTCTACTGTAAAGAGCTAGGAGTGCGGGTAGAAGCCATTGTCACGTTGCTGTAGCTCAGTGGATAGAGCGCTTCCCTGCGGAGGAAGAAGTCGGAGGTTCGAATCCTCTCAGCAACGCTTTTTTGTTTTTGGCTTCTAAAAAACAATTTAGAAGTCGCTTCATGGTTGTCTCTGCGTGCAAGAGAGTATGAGATGCTTGCTTACGTCTTTTGGCATTGGCCTACCTCAATAGCTGAACTGTCTGCATATACCGACGACCTGATTGCCTTTCATATAGCCTTACAGCGTTACTCCATGGCTGAGTTTCATTTCTCTCATATTTTCCGTCTGGAGAAGGCTCCCTGGGTACCTCAAATTTCACCCTTGTACGAAGATTGGTATCTCATAGAAAACTCTGCTGCCCTTGACACTCTCAATTTAGCATCTGTCACTGCTGCTTGCAAAGCTCCTCATGATCAAGTTGCTCGCAAAGCAGGTGGTGGAAAAGCAGGATTGTACCAACTCCGTGCAGGTGAGGTGAACCCAACTGGTATTCATATAGCCTGCTGGTTTGATAAGCCAGCAGAAGTGACCTACGAAGCATTCTTTCCGTTTGTGTTTCCTCTTGTCTCAGAGAGCAAAGGGGCATTATGGCAACGGCAGATGGTGCTAGGACCAACTCCAGAGTTTTGTTGGTGGGCATCAACATCTCCTTTACTGCCAAGCTCGATCAATGGGACCATGCTTGCTTTGACGCAGCTCTGGTCGGGGATGGGCATGAAAATGGGGTAGGATGAGGAGGAGATCAGTGAGTAAGGGAAGAGGGATTGCATGGATATTTCATCCTTAGGGGAGTTTGAACTTATTGCGCGTCTGACAGCAGGTCTAACCTCGCGTGCGGATATTGGTCTTGGCGTTGGAGATGATTGCGCTATTCTTGACCTTGGCAATGATCAACTCTTGCTTGCTACCTGTGACAGTCAGGTTGAGGGAATTCATTTCACTCTGCAAACATCTACACCCGAACAAATTGGGCGCAAAGCTCTTGCTGTCAATCTCAGTGATATCGCAGCTATGGGTGGAGTCCCTCGTTACGCTCTTGTCTCGCTCATTCTGCCTTCTCATTTTCCTGTAGCTACGCTTGATAGTCTCTATGCTGGATTACGTCTAGAGGCTGAACAGTATGCAACGACAATTGTCGGTGGCAATATTGCAAGTGCAGGTAAATCGGATCAACTTATCATCGACATCACGCTCCTGGGCACCGTTGAGCGTGGCCAGGCCATACGCCGTGATGGAGCACGAGTAGGTGATATCCTGTGTGTGACTGGTTCGCTTGGTAACTCGGCTGCTGGACTCTATACACTGTTGCATCCTGATACTTCATACCCTCAAGAGGCTCAGGAGGTCCTACAAACAATCCATAGGACGCCTCGACCAAGAGTTCATGAGGGATGCATACTCAGCCAGTTGGGACCACAAGTCGTGACTGCTATGCTTGATATCAGTGATGGGCTGAGTGGTGATCTTGGTCATCTCTGTCAAAGAAGTCACGTCGGGGCCAGAGTTAATTTAGCTCAGCTACCTCTCTCTCCAGAACTTCGTCTCGTTGCGGAAAACGTATCCTATGATCCTTTCCAGTGGGCTCTCCACGGTGGTGAAGACTATGAGCTGCTCTTTTCCGTGTTTCCTGGTAACGAGCATACGGTCATTGAAGCTGTGTACTCTGCTACAGGGACACCAGTAACAGTCATTGGCTCAATTCTCCCAATCAATGAGGGCATGAAGTTGCTTTATCCTGACGGACGTGAAGAGCCACTAATAGTAGCGAGTTGGGATCATTTGAAACGCTAGCCCAAAGATTTCGGAAAAAGCGCCGTTCTTTTGTTTTGTAGGTCTCTTGTACGACTACGTCACATGCTTCGCTTCAGCAATCCGTGCTAATTCGAGAGCGCCGAACAGGCCAGATTTGGAGCCGAGCTTTGGAGGTACAATGAAGGACTCAATGTCCTCCTGTAAAGCGGCATGGTGCAGGTACCCATTTAGGAGCTTTTTCACGTACTCTCGAATACGTGGAAACAGATGTTCCTGCCGCATTACGCCACCGCCGAGGATGATGCGGTAAGGCGAAGCGATGTACATGATGCTGGTTATCCCCATCGCTAAGTACTGGGCCTCGGTCTCCCACACGGGATTGTCGGGGGGGAGATGTTGTGCTGGCTTTCCTGCGCGAGCAGCGATGGCAGGGCCGCTCGCAATGCCTTCCCAGCAGTGGTCATGATAGGGACAGATGCTGGGAAAGTCGTCACCGTCGAGTCGAGGGAGCTGGAGATGGCCCATCTCAGGGTGGATTAAGCCATGGAGTGGCGCTCCATTGACATAGAGACCACCACCGATACCGGTGCCCACTGTGATATAGATACTTGGATCGCACCCCTGTGCTGCTCCCCAGCGGTACTCACCGAGCGCGGCAGCATTCACATCCGTGTCGAAGGCAACTGGCACCTGCAGGCGATCTTCCAAAATGCCTACAATGTTAGTGTACTCCCAACTAGGCTTTGGTGTTGTCGTGATATAGCCATACGTTGCAGAGGCAGGATTGAGGTCGATTGGTCCAAATGATCCCACTCCAATCGCAGCAAGTTCATAGCCTCGCAGCTCTTGCCGAAAGAACTGGGTGACTTCATCGAGTGTTCGCTTTGGATCAGTCGTAGGAAAGGTATGGGTGGCGAGCACATGATACGGGTCTGTGCCAATCATGCAGTTGAACTTAGTACCACCGCCTTCGACACCACCGTAGACTTTTCTTTGTATAGGTTCTCCGGTTTTATTTATGAGTTCTTTTTGCCACTCTGTTCCAGGGATGATTTCGCCATCGGACCAACTGACGATCTGGTATTCA
>CBJMBI010000222.1:0-6625 GCA_966427955.1 uncultured Ktedonobacterales bacterium | reverse complement strand
CTGTGCCTGTACGCAAATCAACACGTGAATTTTTTCCGTCAACGAGGAACCAACGGTCATTCTGATAGTCGTAACAACAATCTTGCAACCAGTTCGTGTCAGCAGCAACCTGCGTTTCGATCGTGCCTTTGCGGTCTTTCAGATGAACAAGCAATGCCCTGCCATGGCCCGTATCTGCAACGGTAATATAGTCCTCGTTTAAGACACGGACAGAATGGGGATGATTCAGTCCATCTAATACAGGCTGCCAATCTCCACTTTCCCGATCAATGGCAATCACCATTCCCTGGTGAAAAAGGGTTGCCAGCACCGTGCCATCAGGCAACTCAGCAGCCGAATTGACATGCGTGGTTTGCGCTAGAGTCCCATAAGTCACTCCACGGTGATCCGCCTCTTTGTCTACAATACGTGGCTCACCAGTCGGCGTCTGCTCAAAACCATGATCGGTTGCCCACCAACTCCACAGCAATTGCCCTTCCTGGGTAAACTCCAAGATCGCATCCAGGCCAGTGCTAGCCACTAAGTAGCCATGCTGGCTTCGAGAGAGCGAATGCAGCATGTTGAAGACAGGCAAGCTCACCCTATTTTGCTCTATAGCAGAGAGATTAGGAGAGACCTTATGTACATCAAAAAGAGAGGCAACAAGAACTCCATCATCCGATAAGGCCATACCTGCTGGCATAGACATTTCAACGCTCGCCTGCACCTGTCCATCGTCATTCAGTAAACAGAGCAAACCACCCTGATCCTCTTTGGGCTTTTGCATACTTCCGAGCGTCGTTACTGGACACTGTGTTTTCTGCTGGGCCCGCTCGTTCTTAGCCCAGTGATTTTTGAGCAGTGAGTGCTTCGTTGAGATGCAGCTTAGTAAGAAGCTCATAATGTTCAAACCTCACACATTCTATGGCTTTGACTGTCCATTACTTGAGAAACGGTTGACAGAGCAACTCTCCAACGTTATAGTTAAGATAACAATTACTTTGTTGATTTACTATATCAACAAACTCGTGTTAAAACAAGGGCCAAAATAAACATAGTTGCTCGTCCACTCAGTACAAATCAGCTATAATGAGAGAAAAAAGGAGATTGCCATGAGCAGACCAGATCGGGAAGACACCAGCCCAGCCAACAACCTCCTCGCATTGGGTCCTGGTGAGGGGAGTAAAGTTGAACAGATCAAGATTGAAAGCCATCACTTGCGAGGATACATCATCGAAGAACTCAATCAGAACACGCCGCGCTTCTCTGAGGATCAAGTACAACTTATTAAATTTCATGGGATGTATCAGCAAGAGGACCGTGATCTGCGACAGACACGCAAGGCTGCCGGTGCTGAGAAGGCTTATCAATTCATGATACGCTCACGTATCCCTGGCGGTGTCGTGACTGCTAAACAATATCTCGTTCACGATGATCTGGCAGATCGCTATGGAAATGGTTCGCTACGCATCACAACACGACAAGGATTTCAGCTCCATGGCATCCTCAAAGGGAATATTCGCGCAACTATTAAAAGTATCAATGATGCTTTGCTCTCGACGCTAGCCGCATGTGGAGATGTAAATCGAAATGTTATGGCCTGTCCTGCATCCCCTACCAGTCCTGCACATCAGCGTGTGCATGAGATTGCTAACCAGATAGCTATTCACTTAGCGCCACGCAGCAAAGCGTATCACGAAATCTGGCTTGATGGCGAAAAAGCCGTCACCATTGGTGAATCCGAAGAAGAACAGAATGTTGAACCAATCTATGGCCCAACCTACCTGCCACGCAAGTTCAAAATTGGTGTAGCTTACCCTGGTGATAACTGCATAGATATCTATACACAAGATATTGGACTAGTGGCTCGTATCGAGGGGGATGAGGTTATCGGCTTCACAGTTGTGATAGGCGGTGGTATGGGTACGACACATGGCAAGGCCGAAACTTATCCCCGCCTTGCAACTCCGCTAGCTGACATTACTACTGACCAGGTTTTGCCTGTTGTTGAGACAATTGTAACAGTTCAGCGCGATTACGGTGACCGAAAGAATCGCAAACATGCACGTATGAAATATTTGGTGGAGGAGCGCGGTATTACTTGGTTCCGGGCCGAAGTCGAGCGCCGACTTGGCTACATCCTAAATAACCCAAGTGAGATTGTCTTTCAGGATGTCAATGATCACTTGGGTTGGCACCAGCAAGCCGATGGACGCTGGTTCTTGGGTCTGCACATTGTCAATGGACGGCTCAAAGATACAGAAACACAGCAATTGAAAACTGGACTGCGCGAGGTTATCAAGCAATTCCGCCCTGGTATTCGTCTCACGGGGCAGCAAAATATACTCCTGACAGATATTGCTCAGGACCAGCGTGCTGCACTCGAAGCCAAGTTAAATGAATATGGCATCTCAGCAGATCCCAGTACGGCTGGTGCCTATCGTTTCGCCATGGCTTGCCCAGCATTACCAACTTGTGGCCTAGCAGTGGCCGAAGCAGAGCGCTACTTGCCAGATCTTGTAAAGGAAATCGAGGCCGAATTGCACGCACTAGGCCTGGGCAGCGAACCCTTGAGCATACGTATGACTGGCTGCCCTAACGGTTGTGCACGTCCTTATATGGGCGATATAGGACTTGTGGGACGCTCTAAGGGCATCTATAATATCCATGTGGGTGGCGACTGGGCAAACACACGACTGAATAGACTCTACGCCTCCACGGTACGCGCTGAAAATATTATACCTGTACTCAGGCCACTGCTACTCCTGTGGAGAGACGAGCGCCAGTTAGGTGAAACATTTGGTGATTTCTGTTACCGTATTGGCATCGAAGAATTACAAAAGCGTACTACAGCCAAAGTCGAGATCTCAAGCTAAAAATGTGTCGAATGTAGTTTGACAGAATTTAGCTCAACATTCTGAGAAGGCTGGTTCTATGCTGAGAGCAGTTCCCAAAGCTAGTCACAGGAATGCAAAAAGCTAGTGTGGAAGCAAAACAGATGGAAGCAAATTACTATCCTGTTATGCTAGATGTACGCGATCGGCACGCTATCGTTATCGGCGGAGATCGCATTGCAGCTGAAAAAGCTGCCAACTTGAGCGCAGCCGGGGCTCAAGTTACAGTAATCAGCCAGTCCTTCTGCAATGAATTACTCGATCTGGAACGCAGCCACGCCGTTACTTTGCGCCATAAGGCCTATGAGCACGGTGATCTGGCTGGAGCCTTTGTAGTTGTTGCCGTAACAACCTATAATCCAGAACTTACCGAGGCCATCTGGAATGAGGCTCAAGAACACCAGCAATTGATTAATATCGTCGACGTGCCCCACCGCTGTAACTTTATTCTGCCCTCCATTTTGCGGCGTGGGCACCTCACTATCAGTGTCTCAACCGAAGGAACTAGCCCAGGTCTCGCCAAGCGCATCCGTCAGTACTTGGAAGACCTCTTCCCATCTGCTTATACCACTTACTTCCAACTGGCTGCTATCGCACGTGCATATATCAAACGTCATGGTCTCTCTTACCAAGAACGCGATATATTCTTCGGCGAATTTTTCAACTCTGATATTCTGAAGTTTTTGATTGATGGCAACCAAATAGCAGCATTAGATACAATGGTGCAACTGCTGCAAAAATACCATATCGATATCTCCGTCACTACCATACTAGATGACATGAAAGAGGCAATAGAAAATAATGGAAGTTTTTACAACGAATAAATCGGTAGATGCACATTCTCGTCCTGGCATGGAGGATGCGGCAGTCATAGCCCAGCCAGGCAAAGTCTTTCTCGTTGGAGCAGGACCAGGTGATGCTGAGTTGATCACCGTCAAAGGCCTCAACTACTTACGTCAGGCTGATGTGGTACTCTATGATCGCTTGATCAGCCCACTACTATTGGATGAGACACGTCCTGGGACCGAACTCATCTTCGTTGGCAAGACACCCGGCTGTCATAGCATGCCACAAGAGCAAATTAACCAATTGCTGATCAACTACGCACAGCAAGGCCACACCGTTGTCCGTTTGAAGGGAGGAGACCCTTTTGTCTTTGGACGAGGTGGAGAAGAGGCACAAGCTCTCGTTGATGCCGGTATTCCCTTTGAAGTTGTACCAGGAGTGAGTTCAATCACTGCAGTTCCTGCCTACGCGGGCATCCCCATCACCCATCGTGACTTTACAAGCTCAGTCACCATTGTTACTGGCCATGAAGGATATTCAGCCTCGCCGACAGTCAATTGGGAAGCTCTGGCCACTCTTGGAGGCACACTAATTGTGCTTATGGGTATTAAGGCACTGCCACACTTCACACAACGCTTAACTGCGGCAGGTATGGACCCAACTGTACCAGCAGCAATCATCCAAGAAGGGACGACGCCTCAACAACGAGTAGTCATCGGCACCCTGGCTGATATCGCCCAACGTGCCCAGGATGCCGGATTGACCTCACCTGCTTTGACCATTATTGGCACAGTTGTGAGTATCAGAGAAGCTCTTGAATGGTATGAAAAGGCCAAATCGACAACCTCCACAAATTAAACTAGCAGAATAGTAATGCTATCGAAATTCTCAATGTGGTTGTGTTATACTAAAAGCAGAAAGCATAAGCCCCGCCACAACGAGGTGGCGAGACTTATGCACTAACCCCATAGAATGCTTCCCGTGCCTTACTGTACAGTCACACGCCGTGCTAGCATTTGCTTAGCCTTGTCAGCACGCGAAACATCTTCTTGCTGAACCTGACGGAAGAACTGCGCAAGTTCCTGATCCCCTCCCTGCTCAGCATCTTTGACATAGGTATCACAGGTTTGTGCACCTTTGAGGGCATGATAGAGTATACTGGCAAGATCATACTGTGGATTGGGAGTATGCGTAACATTCATACCTTGCTGAGTCATAAAAGCAACCTCCTGTATTCAGATGCTCATCTTTTACTACGATCTAGTGAAAAGACACACACATACTCCATCACGAATATTAACAGGCAAATGTTTCTCAACTATTTTTCAGTGAGAAGGAGATCCTACAACTTTATTTGCAATTCGACCAATGCGCTCAATCTCAACTTCTACAATATCATCCCTCCTCAGGTAAATCGGCGGTCTGCGCGTGAAACCTACCCCAGCAGGTGTACCAGTGGAAATGATATCACCCGGCACAAGTGTCATAAAGGTACTGATATACTCAATGCTTCTTGCCACCGAGAAGACCATCAATTCTGTGTTGCTATCCTGCAATACCTGGCCATTGACACGCGTGATCACACGGAGCTTTTGAGGATCGGGGAGTTCCGAGGCAGGAACAATCCCAGGACCCATAGGAGCAAATGTATCGATAGCCTTACCAGGCATCCACTGGCTACTACGAGCTTGCCAGTCTCTGGCAGTCACATCGTTCATGATTGTATAGCCAGCAACATAGTTCAGTGCATCCCGTTCAGAAACATCTTTGCAAGTTTGGCCAATCACAACCGCTAGTTCAGCCTCATAATCGATCTTGGTGCTAAAGTGAGGCAATACAATGGGACTATAAGGTCCAGTTAGAGAATTGCGATACTTGGGAAAAAGGATCGGATACTTGGGAATTTCCATTTTCGTTTCTGCAGCATGATCCGCATAGTTAAGACCCAAACAAATAATTTTCTCAGGATCAGGAACTGGCGGCCCTAGTTCGACTGCTTCAAGAGCAAGCACAGCCTGATCTCCAGCCTCAAGGATCTCTCTAGCATTTGCTAGCACTGTCGCTAGTATTGCAGGCCCTGCCTCAAGCAGAACACGAACAGTAGGTAACTGCTCACCATAGGAATAGACAGCAGTCGCTGCAACGACTCGCCCATTGTCTTCAATACCAGCTTGCCAAGCCTCCTGAGGATTCGCACGATAAGTAATAATACGCACCTCTAGAAACTCCTTTATTTATCAACAAAAAAGCCCTCCAAGCAAAAACTTGGAAGGCATAACAAGACAAACAAAATGTTGCTATATATTAAAAGATTGACGCGACTATTCCTCCGCATCTAGATCTTCAGTTTCCCACTCGTCGTCCTCGTAATCCTCATCATCTACATCGTCGTCATCAATACGATAATCTTCATCTAGAGATAGATGTCTGGGCCAGTATGATTCGCGCAGAATACTAATGGTTGGGTGAATTGTAGGAAAAGGCTTCAACCCACCAGATGCCCCAGGCCCTTCCATCTGTGGCTCATAGACCGATGTACTTTCACGCACCAATACCTCCTCTTCCAAAGCAACCGCTTCAAAACCCAGGCGTCTCAGATCCATCACCATTCCTGGCCACGTGTCTTCGGAGGCAATAGCCCACCATTCACGACCCATATAACGTACTGGTCGAACACGCAGAGGTCGGTTAAAATCCCCCAGGTTAGCCAACAATGGTGCTCGTTTCCGTTCGGTGTTTTTCACGACGACAATCCCTTCTTTACTAAGACGGCACAAAACACTGCTTCTCTGCCCAGGTTTCTGTTCATGAAATGAAAGCCTTCCCCTACGAGACTATTCCAATCCAGACTCCCCAAGGCGGAAATCTTGCTGTGTACACCTATACCATATCACAAAAACAAGACCATTTGCCAATCTTCACACAAAATAGGTTGATACAACTTAATACTCCATAAAATATGAGGA
>CBJMBI010000221.1:0-6629 GCA_966427955.1 uncultured Ktedonobacterales bacterium | reverse complement strand
TGCCTTTCTGCATTCCCATCTCAACACAATTCCCGTCAGCACTAGAGAACGACGACTTGTGGAATTGAACACCTGAAAAGTCAGCTTGTTTCATCATGGACCTCCTAATAGTCTTTATAGAATTGCCTAATGGCAATACGCTTAACCCGGATGGCAAAACGCTTTTCACCACCATTATTATTCTATCATATCAAATGTCCTCTATGCCACCTATTTGTAGGTATCGCCCTCTACTCTAGAGAGCAACAATGGCAGAAGCGTCTCTGGCATCTCTCTGTGCGGCCCCTTTGCATGCGCAAACGATGCCGAAGTCGCGTGGAAGCAGGCGCTGAAAGGGAAACCCTCCTGGCTAGTTGCCACCTTCACCTTGCAAGATGAGGCACGCTATCAACAGCGAGGCAAACCGAAAAAAGAATTCAATCGCGATATCGACTGCCACTGTGATGAAACTGATGATCCCCATTCACGCTTTGCCGAGGTTATGGCTGCCGATACCGCAGAAGTATTGTGCATCGTGCCAATACTGAAGACGAGCAAGAAGTCACATTCTGTCCTTCTTCGTCCTAAAAGGTGGTGAACGGTAACGACGGTTTGCACATTCCGAGTCCTCTCTTACACTAAAGAAGCCAACTATACGGTTCCTCCTCAGTATAGCGGATCGCCAGAATGATTACGCTTTCTCACTCTACCTTCTTCAACCTGTTCTACATAGAACACTGCTTGCTCTAATCACATGCATGAGAGATCACTCCCTATCTTCTTTAGTCTTTTCTGACAGTAGCCATCTCTCTCTCTTTTTTCAACTCCTCTTCCACCTGATCGTTGATGGAACCGCCAACTACCTTACGCAGTTGCTCTACAACCTCTTCCATTATCGTAGCAGACTCAAAGGTTTTGGTAGAATTTGTAGAGAGCTGTTCCGTTACTTGGGTAGAGACTTTTATACCGCTAGCAAGACCATTAAAATTTTTTTTCTGATGGATGGTTGCTTTGCTTATGTATTGCGCGCTTGTAACTATCTCACTCAAATACTTTTTGGCCTGTTGTAAATCCATCTTCTCCCATCTACCTAAAAACTCGTTACCCACCTGATTCAAATGCTGAGCAGCCATAGCAGCGGCATCAGCGTAATGTTGCACCGCGTTCAATCCAACTTGTGCACATTCGATAATCCACTCCTGTTCCTTAGACATCATTTGTTCCATATCTGCAAGATCCTTCAAGCTATGGCTATTTCCCTGTAAAGTACTAACAGAGCGTAGGATTGGGCGGGTGATGCCTCGGCTCACCACGAGACCACTGAAGGCCGCCAGAACAGTAACAACAATAGCCAGAAGGAAGAGATACAATTCTTGCTGGTTTGCAGCCGCTGTAATCACCCCAACCGGTTTAAATACGAGATACGTCCAGGGGACGATCTGCGTAGCTGCCCTGGCAACCTGGAATGACTGATTTTGCAGTCTGGGAGTTGTCTCAAAGACGGCTGGCCCCTGTGGGTTATTCAGCATATTTGCTAATGGTGCATCAGATAAAACAGTGACTGGGGTTTGGTTATTGCCGTAGAGATTTTCATCTTTGAGTTGTTGCGAAAATGCCTTGGTAAGTGGTGCAATTGCTTTAAAAAGAGCTGGTGGTAACGTGTTTGTAATGGTATAAGCGATGCACACACCATGACCATCGATGATCATCGCGTAACCGCCAGTGTTGATATTGGCCTCATTATTGACAATTGCCCATATCTGAACTAAATTGAGCGTTGCACGCCCTATGCCCACCAAGCTTGTTCCTGTTCCTGTGACAGATGTGTAAATATCTATAAATGGAATGTTTGTCACAGTATCAAAATAAACATCCGAAAAAAATAGCTTCTTGCCATTGTGCAATTGCTGTAGAGCACTGGCTGGTACCAGAGACTTGCCACGCGGCTTAGGATAAGTAGGATACGTTAAAAGTAAGTTGCCCTGAGCATCAAAAAGTGTCCAGGCTGTATAGTTAGTATCGAGTTGATCTCCAGCAACCAGTTGATTAAGAGCTTGGTGCTCAAGGTCTTGCCCTCCAGCGAGATATTGTTGTATCACGGTAGATTGCCCCAGAAAAGCTACTTCTTGTGAACGCGCAGAAAGATAGGAATTAATAACGCGAGTGTTGGTATTTGCGCCATTTTCCATTTCTACAGCTGCTTGAGAGAGGAGCGTAGGACGCAAAATGAAATAGTTACCCAGGACAGTAATGAGCAATGGCAGTGTGGCCGCGAGTACAAGCAAAATAGAGAACTGTGTAGTAAGAGATGCTTTCTTTTTGGAAAACGGCAGTAAGTACTTCAGTGAAAACATACGAACCTTCCCTCTTTTTTTATGAACCACCCCTCGATTTTTTGAACTCTTCATCAGATAGGGTGGTCCTACCAAAGACTACTTGTATATTCTTATCTAAACTACACCCCACAATTGCTTATACTGATCACGATAGCCATTGCCTGGGTCAAAGATATTTTGTGGCCCTCCATCTACCCCAATGTTGGCTTTTGTGACGAGATGCACATCCATGACGTAGCGGCTGGGTTGACTATTAGCAAATGCTCGATTCAGCTCATCCACGATCTGCCAGCCTTGCTGATTCAACGGCTCGGGAATGGTGGCCACCTGATGCTGCCCACTACGAATACGATTATAGGCCGAGACGCTTCCGTCGCCAGCAGAGATGAATTGTGGCGGCCCACCCTGCCCGATGTTGGCGCTGCCCAGTGATGACGTTGCATAGTCAAAATAGAGATCATTAATGCCTAGCATCCATAAATTACTACCATAGCGCTTGAGCAGCGATGTCATGAGCGGCGGCATACGTGTGGAAGCTTCTGCCAAAGAGGTATCTTCGTATGACAGCACCTTACAATTTTGACATTGTCCTAGTTCAGATCGCATGCCTTGTGACTTTGTTACAGCAATGGAATATTCGGAGTCCGTAAGGATAACCGCCTGTGCCGTACCATTGGACTGAGCAATAGCATAGTCCGCAGCGAGTTTGGCCGTTGCCGCAGGATCAGAAGTAATATTCGTAAAGACTCCCATATCTGGTATGGGGCCGGGTGTACTGCCTGCATGCCAACCGACGACTTTGATGCCAAGAGCAGTAGCTTTTTGCAATGTCGCTTGTTGGGAAGTAGCGTCGAGACCGCCCAGAATAATCCCGTCCGGATTGAGGGCAATGGCTTGATTCATGGCATTTGTCTGCCCATCAACCGTCCCATGTCCATCGATGATCCGAAGCTGCCATCCAATAGCAGCCGCCGCTTCTGTAACACCTTTGCTCACACCTTGCACACCACCGTTTTGCTGGTTCGATGAGACGTATATGATCAACTTGCCCCTTGGTGCTTTAGGACCTGTTGTTGGCCCATCCCAGGTTGTGACAGGAGTTGTTACTCTGGCAACAAAGGCTTTTGCTAGAGCAACAGCAGGATCAGTGCTTGCTGTAGCTGCACCCGTAGTTGTAGTGCTAGCCTGACCACATGCGGCCAACGTCATCAGCAAACTTACTCCTACCATTAGAGTTTTTAGCGCGAAAGTCGATGGCCTACGCCGATGTAAATACCAATTTGTCAATTTCGCGTCCTCTTTCTACACATGACTACTCAGGGGGGGAGTATCCTTGCAAAGGGCAGCTCTCAAGTCATATGAAAAGATACACTTATGCTTATCACCCTCAAAGCGTTTGACCTGTGGAACCATTCCCAAAGGGTACCTGAGTAATTACAAAATATCGCTTTCCCAAAGATTCATGTAAAACCAGCTTGAATTAAACTTTAGTTCATGAAGGCTCAATTCTTTAAAATATGGTGGTATTAATAGACATTCTTGAATATGAACCATTGAACTAAAATGCTCACATGAGCCTTAAAAAATCATCAGTATTCTATCACGTCTTAGTACAAAACGTCAATAATATGACGTTTTATACAGGGCTTTTGAGTTTACCCGAAAGCCCTAAGAAACCAAAAAAAAGCCATTTTCTGCTATAGTTAGGAAAAATGAGAAATTCCATAGGAAAGTGGGGAATGACTTCGATGGATCTTAGCACATTTTGCCATTTTGACTCATACTCTCATCTGCATCCTCCCCCTCCTTCGGCACTCCACAAGCCGTTCTTTAGCGGTTTGGCATCGGACCCTGATCCTTCTATCAAAACTTCAGCTTTAATTAGATATTGTTGACAGCCAAACGGCCACATGCTATCATTCATGGGCACAAATATTTATATGTAGTTCTTAATCTGGACTGCTCTTTTGTTCAGAGAGTGAAGTAGTCACCACTGCTCTGTATCAGGAGCTACTCGACTCCTTCTCTCATCACATCAAGCGCTTGATTGGAGACGGAGCCTACAATGATGCCGCCCTGCAAGAGTTCCTTGCTCGATATCGCTCTCTCCAGTTGCTTGTTCCAACTAGGCTTAACCAAACGCCAAGGTGCTCCGGGCAAAGCTCACAAACAGCTCAATCGTGTGCGCCTCATCTGCGAAACGGTCAATGCCCAGTTGCAAGAGCAATTGCACCTCTCTTATAGATCTGAACAGGTGAGTAAGATACCATGAAATTACATGGAACTGCTACAGAAAAACTTGCTGATGTGATTCAGGCCCTTCAATTTGTGCATAAGACTGGACTCCTGACAGCACAACGAGATGGTATAAACGGCTCATTAGAGCAGGGAACAGTGATGCTCCAGGACGGGCAGGTAATAGATGCGAGTGTGGGTTCGCTTAGAGGGAGTGATGCTTTCAAAAAACTCCTTAGTTGGACTTCCTGTCATTTTATTTTTCAACCCTCGTCTCCAAAAACGGCATCGTCCCCCCTTTCCTTATCTCCACTCAGGGCTGCAAAGGATGATAGCCTATCATCAGATCAAGGGTATCAACAAGAGCCATCAGATGGGCAGATGTTAGTATCCACTATCCCTCATCGTGCACGGTTAATTAATGGGGATCTCCCCGACTTTCAAAGTCTGGGGCTGTCGCGTAGACACAAACAATTATTTTTGCTGATTGATGGAAAGCGTTCAGTGCAAGAGTTGATGCGTTTAATGGGTCGCCGTCCTAGCGAACTCTTGCCGCTACTCATGGAACTAGAAGTGGCGAATCTCATCCATAATTAGTAGGTCACCAGAAACACCCTAGGGGAAAAGATCGGGATTTCTCCGCATAGACAGCTTCACCCATTTCTTCTATCCTAGAGGGAGCAATCTCATGAGGCAGCTTATCTCGTAAGCATCTGTCCTCGTGAAGACAATGGTCTTCTTTCTCAATCCTCAAGAAAGGTACAAGCATGTCTTTATGGGTACACATACCTCTTCCTTTCATTATCGTTTGCAAGTGCTCAGTGCTGTAGCACTGAGCCTGGGACTGCTCTTTGTCATAGCTGGAACGGCCTTCGCTCATGCCGCTGTGATTGACTCGAATCCCAAGATGAACTCAACGATCACTCTTGCCAAGTTACCAACCACCCTCACAGTGACAACAGTAGAAAATATGAAGCCTGGTGCATCCAATAGTGATCTCTTTGTGTACGGACCAAGTGGGAAATTGATTAGCCAGGGAGATGCCACTGTTGACCTTAATAATCCTACCCACATGTCTGTAGCCATCAAACCTGACAAAACAGGCGTGTATACGGTTCATTGGAAGACGGTATCGGCAGATGACGGAGACCCCGATGAAGGAACATTTGGGTTTATGGTCACTGCCACATCATCACCCTCAACTGTAACGACTTCGGCTCCGACAGGAACGCCTATTTGGGTGCTTATTGCCACAGGCATTGTTACCTTGCTTGTTGGTCTGGGTATCGGGGTTGGCATCGGACGAAGCAAGAAATAGGTTTCTCGTCTTGCTATATAATTGTTAGCGAAGCGCCCTGTCTCCTCCCCTGGCAAAAGCTCAAGGGCGCTTCACGAAGACAACATTGCTATTGAATGGAGGAAATCCAATTTACATTTAATTCGAACACGAGACTCTTTCTGCATACAAATACCGGGCTTCTTCATTCTCTCCAGCTAAGTTCCCCTGACAATGATGGCAGAATTCGATTAGGAAAGGATGAAAAGAGCAAAGAGCCGATTGGTCGTATTCTCAGCATAAATTCGACGAAGCTTGGTCCAGTAGTCGAAACAAGTGATCAAGTTGCTCTTGTAGGTAAGAACGGTCAGTTTTTCACCTTATCTGAAGCTGGAGCTTTGATGGTTAGAATATTCCCTAATTCGAAAAGATTTCGCAATCTAGTTGCTATTACTGATGAGAGTAGTGTCTTTTTAGTGGGCTTATTTGATGAGTCTGAATTTGAGAGAAAGCTCTCTCATACAACACCTCTTTTTGGAGATGATCCTGCATTTGATGAGGACCATCCTTTTTAAAGTACTGGAGTTCCTTTGATGGCTACACCGTGTGAATTGAGCAGCCAATGAGTGCCCCTTCCAGCCGATTAGCAAATTGGTTTTTTACCCGCTCAGGAAGCTGAGCTAGTGCATTTAATTTTTATATGATTTAAATTTTTCTTGACCTTCTCTTACATATTGCATTAATTCTCTAATACTTTTGACATCCAATACATTAGGGTTATCGAAAATACAAGGATATTCTCC
>CBJMBI010000220.1:0-6645 GCA_966427955.1 uncultured Ktedonobacterales bacterium | reverse complement strand
CAAATCTGAAGCCTCTTCCTCTCGTCGGAAGTAGAGTTCGCTCTAGTCAGTGCATATATCTGCGTTCAAGTAGCCTTGCTAACCAAAGATTACGCTCACGTGTTTCAGAAGAACTCTTGGGATTTGCTAACAATCCCAGAGGACCTGAGTCAAGCAGAATTATTATGCTCATGGAAAGAGCTTCCGGTCAGAGAGTCGATCTTCATCAAGTGCCTGTTTGAGAAATTCCCATGTGGCTTTTTGCTCCTCTTCATCATCTTCATCATCTTCACACCAGGATCTCAGAAGCTCGATTGCTGCTTGATTTTTCGCAGATAGTTTAACATGTTGATTTGACTCATCTCTATTGAGTGTTTTTCTTGATGGTCCTAAGGGGGGATTTTTATATGCTGTATGTGCTAGTTTCTCTTCCCATAACGAACTGTCTGATGTAATGGAGGGACTCTGCTCTTTGCCCTCAGGCAATCGAAAATGGATATCACATACTGCCTCGGTAATGGTTGGATTAGGATATGTTGGATGTTCACTACTCATGTTTTGCTCCACCTGCATACCTTTGCTGCTAAGTTTGGTAGAATGTTTACAGGTTTTCTTCTTCATAGTACTATCATAGACATTATAGTATATTGTTGCCTAAAAGGATAGAGCATTCTCCACCAATGCAAGAGTGGCTTCCCGTTTGATCGCACATTTCTCCCCTTTTTCCTTCAAGTTGTCTTCTAGATGTCGTGGTAAAAACCTCTACTATTGGGTATCTTTAGTAGTAAGACAGCAGTTTGGGTATTTAAGAGATGATTTCCCCATCCTTAGAAAAACAATAAGTACCATTTGAAGGAAAAAGAGCAGTAGGAACTATGAAAGAACTAGGTCTAAATCGAGTAAACTCACTTGTGCATCCAGGTAATAAAGCGTTTGATTCGTTAAGGATGGTGGATAGGGGGCTAAGTGTGGCGAAGAAGTCTCATGATTCAGTAAACGTTAGTTCTTCTAGTGAACGGAAATCAATTGTCGCGCGGGCTCGTCTTAGGGCGGAGAATATGCCTCGTGATGACAGCAAGCATAGCTCTCTGGATTCTCGGGAACTGTTTGGGGGGCAGTCTGGTCTAGATAGCGGGAGACGACGAGCTGAGAGAGATGTCAGGGCGAAGGCTGGTCTGGATGAGCCAGGTTCTCCAGAAGCACAAGAGTGGCTTTTTAAGTCGATCTTTGAGGAAGAACTGCTAGATCGAGGCATCTACGTCTCAGGAAATCAGGAGAGAGAATTGTTAGCGATCAACTTTAATTCTCGTGTGTCCGATGTGCCAGAAGAATGGTGTAAATCGTTTTTAATTGCGAAAGGAAAAGCATATGAGAGAGTAAGAATGGACGGATATAATCTACATAATAGCTCATTTAACACGAAAAACCGTATAATAATGTTATCATATAATAACGAATTATATGAATTTTATAGGGATGAGTTACCGGCCAAATTACCGCGTATCTTCAAGGAGAAATCCAAGGAAGGGAAGATCGTATGGCATGTGAAAGATCTTGATAGCAGTTTTACGTGTATAGAAGCTTGCAAAGAGATAGAAAAGTTAGAAGGTGATAAGAATCTGTATAATTTACAAGGTGTTAGATATAAACAAGAGATATCAAAATTGATAAAATTGCAAAGATTAAAAGAAGCGCTGGAGATAAACTATCCCAAAGTTTTGAGAAGTTTGGATAAAACGCAAATATCAGAATTTGCTGATGCATTGGAAAATGATTTATCACAGCAATATAATATAGAGTACATTAGAAATTTGATAGTAAAACATAATCATGTAGAAGATACAACAAAAAATGCGTGGAAAAGGATAATAATGGATTGTAATTTTCTTATTAATAAGAAAGAAAAAGAACTAAAACAATCTAAAAATAGGGAAGAGGCATATTATATGATCATGGGAATGCCTGAGGTTAGGAGTATAGTAGAGAAATTGCCCAAAGATTATACCATCGACTCGATGACTGTAGAAGAGAAGCGTGCCGATGGTCTGTCATTGCCGACTTATAAAGTGGGTTTATTCATCAAGCGTGCTAATAGTGCAGACAAAAAGAATGGTGCAGAAAAGTAGGGTATCCTTGCCCTATTCCACTCAGGGCAATCTGCTTGACAATGTTTGCCTGCTAGGAGTTTTGTCTCAAGTTCATTTGAACTAAGCCTTAGAAAAATAATAAGTACTATTTGAAGGAAGAAGAGCAGTAGGAACTATGAAAGAACTAGGTCTAAATCGAGTAAACTCACTTGTGCATCCAGGTAATAAAGCGTTTGATCCGTTAAGGATTGTGGATAGGGGGCCAAGCGTGGCGAAAAAGTCTAGTGATGCTGTCAACGTTAGTTCTCCCAAGAGCCGACGATCACTTGTAGCGCGAGCTAGTCTTAGCATGGAGAATATGCCTCGCATTGACAGAAAGCATGGATCTCTAGATTCTCGAAACCTGTTTAGGGGGCAATCTAGTCTTGATAGTAGGAGACGAGCTGGCTCTTCTTATGTGGAGAGAGATGTAAGAGCAAGAGCTAGTATGTATGATTCTGAAGAAACTGTATCACAAGATCTTTTTAGGTCGATATTCCTAAAACTACTGGATAAATATGGTTACACTAAAGAGACCAATGATCCTTTCATTTACGATTATGTTGGAGGTGAGGAAAAACAGGCACACTCACTTAAATTTGATTCTAGTGTGTTCGATGTGCCAGAAGAATGGCGTAAAGCATTTTTAATTGCAAGAGGACAAGTATTTGAAGAAAGAAGAATAGCAGGGGTAAAAATAGAACAAAATCCAGCAGAGAATGACTCACATGATATCATCTTATTTCGCGAAGCTTCCAGTGAAATCCACCAAGTTCCCAAAGATAGATGGCCTTCAATCATTGTAGATATGTTCAAGAAGCATCCCGATCAACGGGTCATGGCATCGACAGTTGTCGGTAATCGAGATTACGATAGTCTTTTTGCATGTATGGAAGTTTACCAAGAGCTAGAGAAATTGCAAGGAAATAAGAGTGCATATAAATTAGAAAGAGGACAATTAGAACAAAAAGAGTGGGAATTGCGAGGTTTAAGAAATTCCCAAAGACAGCAAGAATTGAAGTATGCGCTATTTTTGCGAGATTTGCAAAAATTACAATCAATGCAATTTATTATTGAATTGCAAAGAGATTTATCACTACAAAAAAATATTGACCGTATTCAAAATTTGAAAAAGATACAAGATAAAATAAGCAATATAGCCATGCAAGAGGGTGAAATAATGATGAATGAACATAAATTGCTCTTTAATCAAAAGAAGAAGGAGGTAGAACAAGCTGGGAATATGCAAGAGGTGTATGATATGATGATGGGAATACCTAAATTTAGAAGTATAGTAGGAAAATTGCCCAAAGAGTATATAGTTGACTCTATAACTATACAAAAGCGGCTTATTGCTGATCAAAGAATAGCAGCTTTGAATAACGATGGACGCACATTGGATATTTCACCTGGATCATTGCTGAGGGGACAGCATTATGAGGTGTGTTTGTTCATCAAACGTGCCCGTAATATAGACAAATGACATAGTACAGAATAGGGCATCCTTGCCCTACTCCACTGTCACCGACTTGGCCAAATTTCTTGGCTGGTCCACATCGCAATCACGAGCCACTGCCACATGGTAAGCGAATAGTTGTAATGGAATGATAGCCAGCAGAGGACTCAACTCTTCTAAAGTTGCAGGAACGTAGAGGATATCATCGGCATGCTGGCGAATCTTCTCATCTCCCTCGGTAGCAATAACGATCACATGGGCATCGCGTGCACGCACTTCCTGAATGTTGCTGACAACCTTCTCGTAGACATGTGAGGCTGTTGCAATGCCGACCAATGGCGTATCTCTATCCAGTAAGGCAATCGAGCCATGCTTGAGTTCACCTGCTGGAAAGCCTTCTGCATGTATGTAGGAAATCTCTTTGAGCTTGAGCGCTCCCTCTAATGCAGTGGGATAGCCAATGCCGCGTCCAATGAATAGGATACTGTGCAACTGCGACATACGTTTGGCCAGTGGCTCAATCACGTCATCAGGACTAGCCGCCTGAGCGAGAATTTCCTGGATCTGCCCAGGTAATTGTTCCATTGCTTGCAGGTAGGTGCGCATGTGTTCCTCATTGATGCGTCCGCGCAATTCTCCAAGATAGAGGCCTAGCATATAGAGTACGGCAACTGAACTGACAAAGGTCTTAGTGGCAACAACACCAATTTCAGGACCTGCCTGCAGATAGAGTACTGCATCAGAAAGGCGAGTAATTGCACTGGCTACAACGTTGGTCACGGAAATGACTGGTGCGCCTCGTTCACGTGCCTGACGAATGCCAACTAACGTATCTGCTGTCTCTCCTGATTGTGTGACGGCGATGCAGAGCGTCTCAGGTCCGACAATGGGGTCACAATAGCGGAATTCGGCAGCTGTAATGGTCTCTACCGGAATGCGTGCCCAGCGCTCAATAGTATATTTAGCTAGCAAACTAGCGTGGTACGATGTTCCACAGGCGACAATGATGATACGTTGGATATTATCTAGCAAACCAGCTTGGCATATGCGTTCCATTTCAGGCAGGTACAGTTTTCCATTACGCACACGACCCTGAAGTGCACGATGTAGTGCCTCTGGCTGCTCGTAAATTTCTTTCAGCACAAAATGTGGATAGCCATTCTTTTCGGCTGCTTCGGCATTCCAATCAATCGTGAGTGGCTCACGTTGGATGCATGTCCCATCTAGGTTGATGATGCGAACCCCCTGTGGTCGCAAAGTCACGATTTCGCCTTCTTCCAGGATAATCACACGGCGGGTATGTTTGAGGATAGCCGGGATATCCGAGGCCAGGAATTGCTGGTGCTCACCCACTCCCACGATAAGCGGTCCTGCACAGCGAGCGCCTACTAGTACATCGGGATGTTCCTGGCTCACCACGCCAATTGCATAGGAACCGACGATGCGTTGTAAGGCAAGTCGCACTGCTTCGGTGAGATTGTGCTCGGCCTCACCAAAATAGGTCTGCTCGATCAGATGAGCAAGCACTTCGCTATCAGTCTCGGAGCGAAATGTATGACCGGCCTTTTGCAATTCTTCGCGCAGCTCAGCATAATTTTCGATAATGCCATTGTGGACTACAGTCAGACTACCTGTACAATCGGGGTGAGGGTGGGCATTCTCGTCGCTGGGACGGCCATGCGTAGCCCAGCGAGTATGCCCAATGCCTAGAGTACTAGGGCCGGGATGTGAACCATTTTCAACCGTAGCGACTAAATTCGCAATTTTGCCTGCTTGTCGGTGAACTTCAATCTTGCCTGTCCCATTAAGAACGGCGATACCGGCTGAATCATAGCCGCGATACTCAAGCTTTGCTAGTCCATCAAGCAACAGAGAGCTAACATCGGTCTCTTCTGAACCGACGTAACCAATGATACCGCACATGTAGTCGGGTGCCTTTCTTCTATTTATAATACAAAATTTGTATTATACCTCACTGAAAGTGCTTTGTCCCGCTGTTACCAAAGGGTTTTGTCCACTTTCTTCTCAGGGGTGTGATCAACCCTGGAGGCTCCCCGCTGACTTATCCGAACAGCCTCCTCCTCGTCAGCCGTGGCTCCCTCCTACAGCCCGGCCCATGCGCTACTAAACGCGACAATATTCTATAAGTTGAGTATATCATTGTCATGCTAAAAAGGGAATCGAGTGGCCTGCTTGGGTATGTGCCAGTAGTTCTTTCTTGGGATTTCCTGTGTCACCTGTAATTGAAAGACGCAAGATATTTCCATCTAGATACATCAGAGGAAAGTATAAGCTCTTCAGATAATCCACTATTGAAGAGCTTATCAAGAGGGGAAGTGTATTTGTGTATTGTTCAACCTTACTGAATTGGGAAACATTGTTCTAGTAGGGCAGAGACCTCTTGCTCATCCGATAGGCAAGCCAGTTGGCGGAGAAAGTCTCTCAACTGCGCCACATTCTGGATAGGAGCAATAGCCTGTTGAGCTTGCGCTTGAACTTGGGATGAGAAGCGAGCACCTGCAATATCTAAAATTGCCTCCTGCAAACCCTTTATCTCACCTTTTATTATCTCTTCCTTTGTCTCCTCTTCCCGAGCAGGGAAAAACTGGGTGAGTAAGGCATAGACTTCTTCCTCATCTGACGCCCGAGCTATTTGTGGGATAAGCTTCTTCAATCGCTTGATATCCTGAGATGGTGCGATAGTTTGTTGTGCTCGTGTGACGACTTGAGTGGAGAAGCGATCATTAATAAGGTCTATAATTGCTTCTTGTAGGACCCTAGCCTCGGCCCTAGCCTCAGCTCTAGCCTCAGCTCTAGCCTCAGCCTTAGCAAGTTCTTTGGCAAGTTCTTTAGCGGCTCTCTTCGCGGATTCTTCAGCAATCACGCTCTGGATCTCTGGATTCTCTGCGAGGAGAGGATGTAACCTATATTGCATACGCAAATGCTCCTTAATTAGCTGTTTGTCTTTTTTCGACACTGTCGTAGTTCGAGATAACATCGTATCGAACCATTCTACATGATAAGTAAACTGTGTTGGTTCATCATACTCATGCATTTCCTGCAAGGCTCGTTTGAGTAGATCTA
>CBJMBI010000219.1:0-6666 GCA_966427955.1 uncultured Ktedonobacterales bacterium | reverse complement strand
CGCATCAGGATACTACTATTACTAATACATTACTAGGGATACTACAAAACGATCAAATAGATAAATGGTTGCGTAGTAGTACAGTAAAGGCACTTGGAACTATAGCAGCAGCGCATCAGGATACTACTATTACTAATACATTACTAGGGATACTACAAGACAATCAAATAGATAAATGGTTGAGTGCTAGCGCAGCAGAAGGTATTGAAGCTATAGCAGCAATGCATGAGAATGCTGCCATTACTAATACATTATTAGAAATACTAAAAAAAGAGTACAAACTAAGTGATGTGTATGATGGTGCGGCAAAGGCACTTGGTACTATAATAAAAATACGCTCCAAGCAACAGATTGATAACGATATGTGGGCTAGTGAATCAAGGTCGCCTGAACGGGGACAGGGAGATCGATCTGATGAAGGAAGTTCTATACAAGGGGAACAATTGTTTGAACAAATGAAAAAAGTTATAGATGAATATCCACGAATGCAAGAAAGAGAAAAGAAGCTAAAACAAAAGGTACAACAACTCCAGCAGGAACACAACCGCACACAAGAACAACTGAGGAAAGCACAACAAGAGCACAGCCGCACTCAAGAGCAGCTCACAAAAATACAACAAGAGCGTGATCACGCACGGGGACAATCCAGGGAAGCACAACAAAATCCCAATCGCACTCAAGAGCTACTGAGGAAGATATATCAAGAGCAGCTCACAAAGATGCAACAAGAGCGTGATCATGCACGGGGACAATTCATAGAAACACAACAAAATCTCAATTGCACTCAAGAGCAGCTCATAAAGATGCAACAAGAGCGTGATCACGCACGGGGACAATTCATGGAAACACAACAAAATCTCAATTGCACTCAGGAGCAGCTCATAAAGATGTGGCAAGAGCGTGATCACGCACGGAGCCAATTCATAGAAGCACAACAAAATCTCAATCGCACTCAGGAGCAGCTCACAAAGATGCAGCAAGAGCGTGATCACGCACGGGGACAATTCAGGGCAGCACAACAAAATCTCAATCACACTCAAGAGCTAGTGAGGAAGATATATCAAGAGCAGCTCGCAAAGATGCAACAAGAGCATGATCACGCACAAAGACGCCTTATAAACGCACAACAGGAGTATAATCGCACGCAAGAGCAACTGAGGATAGCACATCAAGAGCAGCTTGCAAAGATGCGGGAAGAGCATGATCACGCACGGAGACAATTCATGGAAGAACAACAGAAGCGTTATCAACAACTGAGGATGGTATCTCAAGAACTAACAAAGATGCAGCAAGAGCGCAATCAAGCACAAGGAGAACGTGACCGCCTGCAAAGGCAGCTTAGAGAGGTACAAATACAGCTCACAAAGATGCAGCAAGAGCGCGACCAAGCACGAAAAGAATGTGACCGTCCCCGAGCCGAGGAACAGGGCCGAGCCGCCGAAGCACAAAACAGTCAAGAAAAATTCCGTCTGCAATCTTATCAGAAAGTAGCAGGAGACTTACTAGGTATAACTATACCTCCGATGCACCCTAATTTATACCAGGAAGCTTGTAATGCTGCTCGACATGCTGCCATAAAGACAGGGAAATTTCAAGAAAATGGCCAATTTGAGCAAATGCACAAAGCTCTCTTCTTTAAGAAAGGTGCCTACGCAGGAGGCCGTAACAGTGCAGAATTTAGACAACTGGTGGAGCAGCATAAGAACGTCTTCCCTTACGAGATCAAAAGAGTACATTGGCAATGGAAGCTAATAAACTGCCTGAACATAGATCATTTGAATGAACAAGAGTATAATCGCATTAATCAGATAGAGGATAAAAATGGACTAAAATTGTTAATTAATGAAAAGGCTGGAGAAAACAGGCTTTCTCCAGAAAAAGTGCAAAATATACGAAAATTGAATGAGGAATTTGATCAACTTAAAGAGGAAAGGATAAAAATATACGGCAGATGAAATTAAGAAGAATATGAAGAAATGAAAGGATACAATTATTCTATGCTATACGTGAGAAACGTGGAGTTGTCAAGTATAATACAGTGCCAATCAAGGCTGCGAAAAGTGGTCTTGAGGTGCTATAATAAAGTACACTTTGTATGTGGGAGGGAACTTGTATGCAGTCTGAACAGCCCCTCAAGATACTCATTCTTGCCGCTGAGATTGTGCCATTTGCCAAAGTCGGAGGCTTGGCTGATGTTGTAGGGGCATTGCCGAAAGCTCTTCAAGCGTTGGGTCATGATGTGCGTCTGGTTATGCCCCGCTACCGACAGGTCGACCCTAACCGCTTTCATCTTCAACCTATCCTTGAGGCAATTCCTGTAAGTATGGGCAATTATCAAGTTCAAGTCAGTGTTTGCCTTGGAGAGATTGGGGATCATATTCCTGTGTATATGATCGATGCGCCACGCTATTTCGATCGCGAAAATATCTATGGTTATATTGATGATGGAGAGCGGTTTATTTTGTTGTGCCGTGCGGCCCTCGAAACGGTGCGCGCTTTGAATTGGTCGCCTGATGTTGTCCATTGTAATGATTGGCATACCGGTATTGTACCTAACTGGATGCATACTGTCTACCGCGATGATCCTTTTTTCTCCAATACTGCTTCTGTATATACTATCCATAATCTTGCCTATCATGGGATATTTGGCTATCGTTTGCTTGAAGTGGCTGGGGTTGCCGCTAATGGATTCTTGTATCCACAGGTTGCTGAATTTGGCAATGTTGTTGATATTATGGGGCGTGGGATTCTCTTTGCTGATGCTGTGACGACGGTAAGTGAACGCTATGCCCAGGAAATTCTGACTCCTACCTTTGGTGAGAAGCTGGATCATCTGTTACGCTCTCGCCGGGATCGCTTATTTGGTATCCTCAATGGAATTGATTATCAGGCAATTAATCCTGCAACTGATCCTTATATTCATACTCAGTTCGATGCACAATCTCTTGATCGACGCATTGAAAATAAGGTTGCTTTACAACAGCAAATGCATGTGCCTGTGCGCGAAGATGTTCCGTTGTTGGCGATGATTTCGCGTTTGACTGATCAAAAAGGTTTCGATTTGTTAGGGCAGATTATTCAGCCTTTGCTTGCGCAGGGGACTCAGTTTATTCTGTTGGGCATTGGTGATCAGCATTATCATGAGATGTTCCAGAGTCTTGCTGCTCGCTATCCTGAGCAGGTTGCGGTCTTCCTCACGTTTAATACAGAATTGGCGCAACGCATTTATGCTGGTAGTGATATCTTTCTGATGCCTTCTCGCTTTGAGCCATGTGGCACTAGTCAGATGAATGCTATGCGTTATGGGTGTGTACCAATTGTACGACAGGTGGGCGGTTTGGCTGATACGGTGCAGGAGTATGATCCGCTTACGGGTGAGGGGAATGGTTTTGTATTTAAGAATTACGATCCCTGGGAGTTCTTTGCGGCAGTTGTGCGCGCAATGGCTTTATACCGTTTTAAAGATATCTGGAGATTATTGCAGCAAAGAGGAATGGAAGCAGATCATTCGTGGCATGCTTCTGCAAAACGCTATGTTGAAGTTTATCGCAATGCCATAGAGTATCACAGAACTGGTCCATAACACGTTTTTGGGGGGTGGAATGGAGAGAGATATAGGGGTGGTCGAACGTCGTATGGCTCTGGCTGAGGTGTATTGTACTCTTCCTCCTTACGCTTCTGCCGCGTTTTGGTCTGCCGTTGAAGATCCTACTCTCCCGCTGGAGATCCTGGTAAAGATATTGCGTGCTGCTATTGCATCTGGAGATGAACAGGGACGATGTCGTGTCATGGAATGGATTATTCTCCGTACGCAAGCTATGAATCTGCTCTGGGCACAGCGGGTCTTACAGATGGTCTCTTTGCAATGTGATGAGCGTTCTGTATTAGCGAGAGATTTATGTTCTGATTTACATGAATGTATGATGCGTGCTCTGGTTGATGCTGAGCGCCTCTTCTGGGAAGAAAATTTTCTCCACTGCTTGTATTTTGAGAGAAAACATGTCTATCGTTCATTTTTGATGCGTGAGGGACTCTGGTACAAACCGTCGACGTCTCGAGGTATGCGTATTCCACGTGCACTTGTTGCAAGCTTGGATCGCTTATTGCAACCTTTAGATTATGGCCATCAGCCGCTTGATATCGAGGATGAAGGTGTCCAGAGATTGTTTCTGTCGGTCGAGCAGAGTGATCTACTCCAAACGGTACTTTGTCTTCCTGATAAGCTCAAAGCAGTGATACTCCTGATCTTCTGGGAGGGACGTTCAGAGAGGGAAACTGCCCAGGTCTTATCTGTAAGTGATCGGACAGTGCGCAATCGTTTGCGCGATGCTTTGAAGCTTTTGCATGCCCTACTTTCGTCTGAGAGTGATGGATCTTGCGATGGATAAAGAACAAGAATTATCTTTGTTGCAAATTACTGCTCGATATGTAGCTGATATACAGGCAGGACGACAACCATCTCTCAGCGATTATCTGGCTAGCTATCCTCACTATGCAGATGCCATTGCTGATTTTGTCGCGTATTACCATCTTGTTGAAGAGGCGATACCATTAATGGATGCGGAACTCGCCCCCACGGACGCGAGTATTGATAGTAAATTTGGGGTCCCTACATCACGTGCAATAAATTGCGATTCATCATGTGATGAATGTAGAGGTAATGAAGGGCAGGAAGGGTTAGGAAGCATGGCAACCTTATTGACAACCGCAACGGGCCAGAGACTTAAGTTATCTCAAATGGCTGCTGAGCTTGATTTAAGTATAGATATTATCCTGTTGCTTGAGCAACGAGCAATAGCGTCTGCGACTATTCCTCATGTGCTGTGTGAGAAGATTGCTGTGTTCTTGCAGCGACCTATTGGCATTGTGCAGCAGTATTTTGATCCCTTGGACCAGCGAGAGCTTGGACCTGCTATACAGAAGAGAAAGCGGCCAATGAAGGTTGCTGAGCAGGAGACAGACTATACAGTATCGCATATGGATGATAAACCTAGCTTTCGTGCAATCGTGGAAACAAGTTTACAACTATCGACTGAGCAGAGAAATCACTGGTGCGCTGTGCTTGATAGCCAGAAGTTCCATCATGCCTAGCTGAAGAACTGAAGGCGATCAGGCAATTCATCCATCACGGGTTTGACCAAGCTCATGCATTTGTGCAGGAATGCTTCAGTGAGATCAAGGCTAATATTGCTGAACTCAAAGCCACCCAAGCTGAGCAAGGCAAGCGTATGGACACCATGGATAACAAACTTGATCAGATCTTGCCATTGCTCAGTCAGAAAAGTGGTGAGTAGTAGAGACAATTTATGTCCTAGTATAGTTCAGTGTTGTACCTCTTTTGGCCCATTATGCCCCTCTAAGTTCGCGTCTATGGGAGCAATCCCTCTTGCCTAGCTACCAAAATAGTGTGCATTGGGTGTTGGATATTGCCTTGAGCTTCGATGAATCTCGTGTTCGTGCTGGAGAGGCTGCCCACAATCTGGCCGTTTTACGTCACATTGCCCTCAATCTCCTCAGACAAGAGTCGACTGCCAAGGTTGGAGTCAAAACCAAACGGAGGAACCGCTGGCTGGAGCAATGAGTATCTTCTCAAAGTTTTAGTCTTTCAAAATTAAGAGGCAATTGCCCCGCTTCCTTGTCATTTTTTCTACCTTGACCATATATTCCAGTCTCTGTCTGCCCCAAATCCCACTTAAAACTTGTGTCACTCTTAATTATACGTTGATGGTTTTCTTCTGTCATTATACGGCCTTCTTCTGCGGCTTTTGTCCATTTTTCTCTCAATTTTGCCCTGTGTTCTTCTTCCCTCATATCCCAGTATGCATCTGCTGCTTTACGCCACTCTGCCTGCTCTTCTAATTTACGCGCCAGTTCCTGGTTCTGTGACGACTCTTCACCGTCGCCTCCTCCTAGTAACCTCCTCCTTTCCTGTCCTGCGTTCCTGTGCTTCTGAGAAGACCAGCGCGGCTCGAAGTTTCTCTCGCGGAGCCTGGATGTGCGGTACTTCTGTGGCTTGATTGTGGATGCTTTCGGGTTTGATGTATGCTCTTTATCTGATATACTCTTTTGATCTGCTTGCGTATTGTTTCCGCGATGTGATTGCTCACCATGTTTAGCGGCTCTTTTTACTACATCTGGTGCATTCGACTTCGATGATGCTTGACCTTTTCCTTTATCAGAAAATTTTACCGTTCTTTCCATTTTTTTGATTCCCTCTTTATAAAATTCTACTTTTTTACACTAAAGTGACCTAAATCCTAAAAAGCGACTAGTCAATGGAGAGAAGCCTGAAAACTCAGAGTGTGTCTCAGACACACTCAAAATTTGCGAAAATTGAGCTGGCTTTAGACATGCTCTCAAAAGAGAGAACTCCTTTTAATTATAGCCCAACATGTGCAGCAAAGTCTAGTCAAAAAGAGAGCATCCTCAAAATCTTCCCTTGACACAGGTTTAACTTCTGCTGTATACTAAATAATAGAAAAGAGTCTCAATTTGGGAAAATTCTCATGTGTGGCCATAGAGTATATAACATCTGTCATAAGTGTAAAAATAGTGAAGAGTTATAATATGAGTCCCATTAGAGAGGAAGTCTCATTTGTCGCAAGTGTCACATGAGTCCCATTAGAGAGGAAGTCTCATTTGTCGCAAGTGTCACATGAGTCCCAT
>CBJMBI010000218.1:0-6714 GCA_966427955.1 uncultured Ktedonobacterales bacterium | reverse complement strand
TGGAACTGCTGGCGTGTCCATTCAAAGCGATGATCTGCATGACGAAAATGACCAGCATGCAATGAAGGGAACTTGATATTATATTCGGCGTTAGGTGTTGTAATCACAACAATAGCAGGCCGAATACATTCAAAAAGTATACGTTCGAAAGCGACAAGGCGTGGCTCATCGAGATGCTCGATGACCTCAACCACAGCAGCGGCATCATAACCTTCCAGACGTTTGTCACGGTAGGTCAGTGAGCCATGCAGCAGGGTAATCCGCTTGCGTTGACTCTCAGGTAGGCGCTCTAAGCGTAAGCGTTTAGTAGCATTTTCAAGCGCACGATAGGAGACATCCAGACCAAGAATGCGCTCGAAAGCTGGATATTCTAGCAATAATTTGAGCAATTTACCCTCACCACAGCCCAAGTCGAGCACACTACGGACATTGTTCTCCCGCAAGACCTCCATGACCGCTGCGAGCCTCTGCTCATGGGGATTACTCCGTTGCTCTTGTGAGTCTCCTAGATCAGCACTCTTTTCCTCCTCCTGTTCTTCCTCCTGGTCGACAGCTTCCTCAGGAAGAAGGCGGGCAAGGGCATTACGCACGAGACTAGCACGATTGCGCAAATAGCGCCGAGCAATCTGATTGCGCTGTGGATGCTTTTCCAACCAGCCTTGACCACGCTTGAGCAGCTTCTCTACTTCGGCATCTCCAATCCAGTAATGCTTGTCATTGTCCAGCACGGGGATCAGCACATAGATATGTGAGAGGAGATCACTCAAGCGGCAGGTAGCCTCAAGGGTTACACTATAATACGGGCTTATGCCCCATTCAGGATACTGGTCATCGAGTGCATGAGGCTCCAAAGTAACGGTATAACCTAGAGGCTCAAAGAGACTTTTAAGTGTCTCCACACCACTACGGCAAGGAATGACTGCTAGATGAGCTTTGAACGGCAAGGCTTTGTCGACTAGTTCTGGTCGGGCTTTGCAATGCCCATTGAGCGCAGTGCCAAAAACCTCCGAGAGCGCGACACTGAGAAATGAAGAGGCAACGTAAGGACGATCATTGACATACTGCTCAAGCGCAACCGATTTATCGCGACCACGCACGAGATGGATGGGATCAATATCGAGCAAAAGGGCAGCTGTACAAAGCTGCACAGAAGCTTCGGGATAAAAGACATGGACCTGCCCGAAGTTCAACCGAAAGGTCTGCACACGGTCAGGATGTTTGTGCAGCAGATAGCCAAGATCGGTTGCAGGTTCATGGGTTGTAGTGATGGTTAGTAACATAGCTTCCTTACTGCATAATATAGTATCCAGATTGATTCTCTACCTCTTCAAGCATATCCATTCTGCTCGACAAAATCAAGGGTATGCAGAGGATTGTTGCGTAAGATGTCTGTATAAGGCAAACGGCAGGATCCCTTATAGTCCTATTTCTCATCTCAGCAGCAATAAAATATGCTATACTACTCAAGCAACACCAACATACCTATAAAAACAGTAGTAACTGTCAGTTCCCTGCAAACGTGGTTAGTTCAACACATCAAATAGCACCAGCAAACAGATTGCCGATGCAAGAAATATATTAGGGTGAAAGAATGGAAATATCATTTCCCTCAACTGTTCCCACCAGCCCCTCACGGCTCTACGCGCTCCAGCTTAGGCTGCGTCCCTTGCAGCGAGGTACGCTCATGCCATTTTCGGGCGAACTGGTGCATGGGGCCTTCCTCAATTGGTTAAATAGCGCCGCTCCCGAAGTGGTGACTTGGCTGCACAATGGCAATAAACGCCGCCTATTCACCTGCTCCAGCCTCCAATTTCCCCTTCCAGCACAGAGAATGTTAGAGGCCGAACGCGAAAATACTCATCTACCACTAGATCCTGAGAAAACCTATCTCATTCGCCTGACTCTTCTCCTGGGAGAACTCTTCCCTCTGTTCCACGAAGCACTGATGCGCTTCCATGAAAGCAAACCTGGCAAAGATAGATCCCCATTTATGCAGATAGGCAAGCAGCTTTTCCTGCTTGAAGAGGTTATTATCCAGAATACTGATCCAACTGGATGGACCGGCTTCACATCTTTGGCAGAGCTTGTTGACCGTGTTAAAGCTTTGCGCTTGGTCCATACGCAGACGCTCAAGCTAGAATTTGCCTCTTTAACGACCTTTAATCGCAGCAATGCTAAGAATAGAGAATATGGGACTTACTATGCACGTTTACCCTTGCCTCAGTACATCTTCCCTGGTCTGGTACGGCGTTGGCAAGATATTGCTCCACCAGAACTGGCAGAATTAGTCCAATTGGATCGTATCGAACACTATATTCAAGAAGATGGTATCATTATCGCCGATTATCATCTCAAACCTCACCAGGTCAGATTTTCTACGCATCAGCAGCCCGGCTTCGTAGGAATGTGTGAGTATTACCTGCGTGCTCCTCGTGAAGAGGCAACAGAAGATACTCCTCTGACAGTACGCCAACAACTGCTCCTACTCGCACATCTAGCTTTCTACTGTGGAATCGGCTACAAAACATCAATGGGTATGGGACAGACCCGATTTAAGTCTCCACCCCCAAATTTGCGAAAGAAAGAGACTGATGGTTAAAGCTGCGGAAGGCATACCCCGACAGTTTCATATTTCCCTGACCATCCATTAACCCAAAATCAGGATTCATTGTGTCAATCCAAGCATACCAGATCACAACTGGCACTTGTAACCTCTGAAAAATGGAGAAACAGCGTATGAGATACTCCGCTTGCCAAGCTGGATTTTGGCTCGCTACCCCAATTTCCGTCACCCAGACAGGCTTTCCTGCTGTCGTCCAGTAGTCCATTACCTTTGTTGCCAAATCGCCGGTCTTTAGGACATTTCCTCCACATCCGCTCACACACCAGCCATCAGGAGATGCACCATAGGGATGCAGACCAATTGCATCTATCTTGCTAAATCCGGTCAAGTCCGCCCGCATGACGTCCTGCAAATACTGGATTTGCCCAGCAGCCATTCCTCCCATGATGACTTTAGTTCGAGGACTTATTGCTTTAATAGTTGTTGCCGCATGATCAAGCAGATAGGCATATGCCTGAGGTGGTACATATGGACAAAAATCAGAATGGCAAATATCTTCTTCATTCCATACTTCAATCGCAGAGATCAAAGGACTTTTATGAAGGATAGATTGAAGTTTGGGAACATAGACTGTATCAACATATGTCTTCCACATGGCAAATGGTTCGTTTCGTTTAGGATTTTGACCATGTGTTGTCTCATTATTGACAAGCACAATCGCTTTCACGCCTGCAGGCCAATTTGGACTAAATGTTATCTTGTTATAATCTCCCCGTACCCATGCTGGCTTTAATTGCTGCAGTTGTGTGAGATTGGGAATCTTGTTAGCATAATGCGTGTCCATCTGCATGCCAAATTCTGTACCTCTTGTGGCATATACAGTAGCATGATCACTATACTGATTCAAGCCGCAAAAAAATAGAATGCCTATAATACTAATGAAAAGTAAGCGGCACAAAAATATTCTTCTCACTCTGAAGTGTGATCCTTTCAAAATATACTCTTATTTTAACAAATCCTTGCTAAAGACAAATAGAACACTATGTATGCAATAGAAGTGAGAAAAATGAATTTAATCATGACAGTTGTGTATCTGACAGCCTACGAACGCATGATGGCTTAGATAGCCAAGTGATGGCCTCCACTGATTTCTCATAGATCAATGACCAAGCTCTTCTAGCGGTCTGGGAGCGTAAAAAGTCCCATTTGAGCTTGCCGCATCACTGTGCCTAGCATTGGATCATCTTCAACTGAGGGTAGGGGAGCTTCTGGTAACAGGTGTGAAGATGGCATGAATTGGGTAGGGGTATCCCTCAACGGTGTTGGAGAATTAGCAAGTAGGGACATCTGCCCATCCTTGTTCGAGTCTCTCGTTTCAGTTAGTCTATGAGGCTGATTGAGTGAATCCATGAGCGGTGGCCGGAAGATATTATTCTGTGGATAATTAGTCCTGCTATTCGAGGTCATGGTGAACATTTGTTGCTGAAAAGTATTCATCATTGGTTGAGGGTTGTTGGGTGCGTATGCAGATTGTGGAGAGGACATCGATTGAGTGCCCTCCAGTAAAGGCAATACTCCAGACCCTCCAGATACTTGTGGCACAACGACAGTAGATGCTTCATATTGAGGCACATCAATGTTAGACCGTAACTCACGGCCACTAATCCATCGAGAAGCCTGAGCATAGCCAAGTATTCCCTGCTGTCCCGGCTCACATTGATTCCTTTGCCTCCTCCACAGAAACCAAAGGATTGCTCCGACAAGCAGGAAGAGAACAGCACCAACACTCAGGGATGAGATCAACATGCTGCTGCCTGTATCTGCTGCACCCGGCAATTGCTGATTAGCGGGTATGGTATCTGTTCTTGTGACTGTAGCCTGATTCGGATTGACGGTAACTACGGTGACACTTGCGCTTGCTGGAACGGTTACTGTTGTTGCAGTAGGAGACATTCCTGCTGTTAGCGTTGAGATTGAAGGCACAACCTGTGATGGCTTTGGCCGTACCTGTACTTTTGACGGCTGTGTAGCTGTGGATATTGGACTTGGGTTAGAGGTTAATGTCGGCGTTGGCGTTGGGTTAGAGGTTGATGTCGGCGTTGGGTTAGGAGTCGGTGTTGGTGTTGGGTTAGGGGTTGGTGTCGGCGTCGGGTTAGGGGTTGGTGTCGGCGTTGAGGAACAGAAGAGCAAAATACACCCACCACCCATTGGATGGGCTACAGCAATGCCTGTGAGACCACTAAAAGTAGATAGTAAGAGCACATAAGAAAGCAGACCCATCTTGAGAGCCTTATAAATACTAGCCCATATTTTTTTCACGAAGATTGACCTCCTAGTATAGCGAACTTCACCACAAAAGATGTGGGGGGGGGGATATATCTCTCATTTCCCACGATGGAGAGGCAAGGCATAAGACTTAATAAAACCACTTTCTTGCCAGGCAATATCAAAAGTCAGTGTAATTTTTTACAGCACAAACTGTCAAGTAGAGAGAAAGATGTACTGATTAGAACTGAGAGACCTTAACCATTCACTGCAGGTTGCTCTTTAAAGAAGCAATACTATTTTTCTAGGAAAATGACTAGAAAGCAATAAAAACCACCATTCGTGCCATTTTTGGGTTTAGAAGTGGCCAAAGTATCTCTGAGAGAATAGAGATAATCTCTTCATTTGAGCTAATCTCTATTCAAATGTACTCAATTTAGCATATAATTAATAGAATTGAGACAAGGAATGTCTCTTGAAAAATATCTCTCTTTTTATCCGTATACATCCCAGTGCTACTCGTTTCAAGTTTAACAGGAGAACACTCATATGGAAGTTAAGGCACAAACAACTGCAACCACCAATCCTATTCCAGCAGTTCGTGAAGCCCCATTCATTGGCAGCTTGTATGCTTACAATAAAAATCGCTTGAGCTTCTATAAACACATAGTGAAAGAATATGGAAATGTTTGCAGCTTTCATCTTGGTTCGCTCCCTATGATCTTATTCAATAGTGCAGAGCACGCCCATAGCATCTTCGTAGAACACGCTAGTGATTTCTGTAAAGGTCAGATAGCTAAGAAAACCAATGGCCCTTTTACTGGCAATGGGATTTTTATGAGTGAAGGAGACCTCCATCGACGACAACGCAAATTGCTAGCTCCAATTTTTCAGCCTCGGCACATCAGCAGCTACGCCGACATTGTAGTACGCTATGCTGAACAGACAGTTCAGAACTGGAATGATGGGGAAGAGCTTGAAATCAGCAGGCAAATGACAGCATTAATTCTGAGCATCATCGGTAAAGTGTTCTTCGATAGCGATGTCTTCAACGAAACTGATACTCTCTGTCGGGCCATGATGATCTGTTTTGAGTATGCAGCCTATGTGCGATCTCATCCCTTCTCCTTCCCACTCAGCTGGCCAACACCACGCAACTATCGCACACGTCGAGCAATCCAGGAAATAAAGCAAAAAGTCCAATATATGATTAATGAACGGCGTGTCTCCACACAAGAGCACAATGACTTTTTATCTATTCTCCTACATGCTAGATATGATGATGGAAGCCAAATGAGCGACTTAGAGGTGATGGATGAAAGCCGAACTTTATTCGGAGCTGGCCACGAAACAACAGCAGCAGCACTGACTTGGACTTGGTACCTGCTCACCACACATCCAACCATCTATCAGAAAGTGCAAGAAGAGGCTGACAGCTTAGGCCATACACCTACTTACGCTGATCTTCCCCATCTGTCTTACTGTTTACAGGTCTTTAAGGAAGCTATGCGGTTGTACCCACCATCCTATATCCACCTCAGACAAGCATTGCACGATGTAAAAATTGGCAACTATCTAGTTCCCAAAGGCTATCATGCAATAATCCCTGTTTACTTGCTGCATCGCAATCCTGATCACTTTCCTGATCCAGAACAATTCAACCCTGATCGTTTCACACCAGAACGTGAAAAACAGCTTCCCCACTGTGCCTATCTACCCTTCGGAGCTGGCCCACGTATCTGTATGGGAAATCACTTTGCACTAATGCAAGGGCAACTTGTACTAGCGACACTTGCCCAGCAAGTAACCTTTGAGTTGCTACCAGGACAAAAGATTGAGCCTACTGTAAATAAGAGCATTGCCCTTCGTCCAAACCGTGATGTGAT